>NZ_VRMC01000523.1:0-260 GCF_008369905.1 Pseudonocardia sp. EV170527-09 | reverse complement strand
AAGTCGATTGCAGTAAAGGCGCCTTGCTTTGAACCTGCAAAAGACATTTCGAGCCGAAGGCAATCGTATTCAAGCACCAAATTCAAGTTTGAATCGACATCTAAAGGAACCGAAAGTGCTCAGGCGTCAAGCCCGTTAAGGTTTGTCGGTTACAATTCCACTCGGCATACCGAGGCAAATTTAAAGCGTCGAGCCAGAAGAAGTTTTTTACCCCTCCTGTGGAGGGCTGGAAGGTGCAACAAATTCATCAAGGTCAATTC
>NZ_VRMC01000522.1:0-260 GCF_008369905.1 Pseudonocardia sp. EV170527-09 | reverse complement strand
CAGAAGGGGCGCGAAACTCCCATGCTGGCCCGATTCTCCACAGTCGCTGGTGAGCTCGGGAGTCCCGACACCTGGCGTGACGTCCGGGGATTCTCGCTGAAGTTCTACACCGACGAGGGCAACTTCGACATGGTCGGCAACAACACTCCGGTGTTCTTCATGCGTGACCCGATGAAGGTCCCGCATTTCATCCGCTCCCAGAAGCGGCTGCCAAATTCTGGCCTGCGCAGTCCGAACATGATGTACGACTATTGGAGTTT
>NZ_VRMC01000521.1:0-260 GCF_008369905.1 Pseudonocardia sp. EV170527-09 | reverse complement strand
CCCTATATATATTGCTGATTTATAAAATATTATATTTTTACTCGGAGAAACTGAGTATGTTTCTGTCTGGCTATGGTCCCGTATTACTCAGTGGCACTTGGATGACCATACAGCTTGCTTTGTTATCACTGGTACTTTCGATCATTATTGGATTGTTTGGGGCAAGTGCCAAACTCTCTCGTATTCAAATCTTACGTCATGTTGCAACCCTCTATACCACGCTCATTCGTAGTGTTCCTGATCTGGTGATCATGTTGTTG
>NZ_VRMC01000520.1:0-260 GCF_008369905.1 Pseudonocardia sp. EV170527-09 | reverse complement strand
GGCCTGGATGGTGCCGGAAAGCTCCGCCTCTGGTACGGTCGATCTCTACCGCGCCACCCGCTACCCCGGCGGCTGGGTGAAGGAGGCGACGCTGCTTTCGGGCGTGGTCGCCAGCGACGCGACCCTCCTCGAACAGGGCGGCCGCTGGTGGATCTTCGCCACCCTGCGCGATGCCGTCCCCGAGGCGCCCGCCGGGTCCGGATCCTACCACGACGCGCTGTGCCTCTGGTCGGCCCCCGATTTCCGCGGCCCCTATACGC
>NZ_VRMC01000519.1:0-260 GCF_008369905.1 Pseudonocardia sp. EV170527-09 | reverse complement strand
AGGGCGCGCTGATGGTGACCTCCAGCAACAGGTGCGCGCACCGGTTGCGTTCGTCTTCCGTTCCGCCCGCGATGATCTCGGAGAGCTTGCGGCCCTCCATCCATTCGGTGATGACGACCTTCGGTGACGACGCGACGACCGCCGGCACATAGAACTGCGGATCCCCGGCGAAGGCCTTGGCGAACGCGCGCTGATAGTCCGCCTCGATGCGGTAGTTCAGCTCTTCCTCGGTGCGCTCGATGAGCTCATCGATGATGCTC
>NZ_VRMC01000063.1:0-34964 GCF_008369905.1 Pseudonocardia sp. EV170527-09 | reverse complement strand
TCCGCGGGAACTGCGCCAACAGAGCCCGCACCTGCGGCTCGACCGCATCAGCCAGCGAACCCCGCGGGCCCCGTTCCCGCCGCGGTGGGCCCGGCGCCCGCAGCGCCGAACGCACCGTGTTCCGCGCGACTCCCAGCCGGCGGGAGATCTCCTTGATCGGGACACCCTCCGCCCGATGCAGACGACGGATCTCGGACCAGTCCTCCACCGACAACACCCCCTCAGCGTCGCCCAGAAGGGGTCAATCCCAATCCGACGTCAGGGGGTCAGTCTCAGGCCGTCGTCGACAGCCCGCTCGTGGCCGCCGTAGAGCCACGGCCGGGTCCGTGTGCGGGTGTACTCCGCGCCCGCCTCCAGGGCTCCGCGCGCGATCCCCAGGTAGAACGCGACGAACACCAGCTGGATCACCGGCACGTTGAAGGTGTTGTAGACGCGCGGGGCGAACACCTTGTCGGTGAACCCGGCGGCCGACGCCCACGGCACCCGCACGCCCGAGACCGTGACGCTTCCCGACTCCGACAGGCGCAGGCCGATGTTGTCCCAGTCGTCGCCGTAGACGATGCCCTCCTGGGCGCTCGGCACGATGGCGAACACGTGGGTGTCGGTGTTCTCGATGACGCCCTCCAGCACGGTCACGTCGGAGACCCGGCTGCCGGTGGAGAAGCTCTTGCGCCCGTCGTAGACGAGCTCTTCGCCCTCGTCGCGGATGGTCAGGTCGTCGTCGCGGGGGTTGACCGCGCCGCCGAAGAACCAGCGTTCGCGGGTCGCCTGTTCCTCGACCGCCGCGATCTGCTCGGGCGTGCCGACCAGGCGCGCGGCCCAGAACCACAGCAGGTGGTAGCCGAGCAGCTGCCCGATCGAGCCGTCGCCGGCCGCGACCTCGCGGATCACCCGGTAGGCGACGGTCCAGTCCTGGCCCCCGCCCCCGTGCTCGACCGGGCCGAGCAGGGTGACCAGGCCGGAGGCCTTCAGCAGGGCGACCTCGGCGTGCGGGGTGGCGCCGGCGCGCTCGCGGGCGGCGGCGTCGCGGGCCAGGACGGCGCGGACCTCGCCGGCGCGGGCGATCCAGCCCGCGGCGTCGGTGGGTACGGGGTCCCAGGACTCGGTCACGGTCTCGGGACGGATCTCGGTGGTGGTCATGGGTGACTCCTCGTCGTGCAGGGAGCCGGGCTCCTCGACGGCACGCCACAGGGCGCCCGGGTGCGGGCGCGCCACGACGGTGCGCGGGGGAGGGGACCCGGCTGCGGGAACGGTGCCGGGCGATCACCGGCGGGACGGACGCCCGCCGGCCGTCACACGCGGAGAGGTGCGACGGGGATGCCGGTCAGCGACAGAGCGAGGAGGTCACACGCGAGAGGTCGACGTGGCGTCGACGGGTGAGCTCGGTGAACAGCACGGTCCCAGTGTTCGGGTAGGTCACCGCGGAAGTCAACGAGACGTTCCCGGAAATGGGACGCGGCGCGGGATGTCCGGTCAGGACGGTCCCCGGGGACGCGGACGGGCCCGGCGACGACGGTCGCCGGGCCCGTGCGGGCAGGTTGTCGGTCGGACGCCGCCGGTCAGACGGCGGTCAGCTGCGGCTCGCGGGCGGCGAGCTCGGCCTCCTTCTCCCGGATGATCGGGAGCACCTTCGCGCCGAAGTACTCGACCTCCTCCTGGAAGTGCAGGAAGCCGAGCAGCAGCAGGTTCGCGCCGCGCCGCTTGTACTCGATCGCGCGGTCGGCGATCTGCTCCGGGGTGCCGATGAGCTGGGTCCGGAAACCGTCGTTGTACTGGACGAGGTCCTCGAAGGAGGAGTCGGCCCACATGCCGCGCTTGTCGCCGGTGGAGTTGCCGGCCTGCTGGACGGCGTCGCGGAAACCCTCGACGGCCGGCCGGTTGGCCTTCTCGATGATCTCGCGCAGGGTGTCCCTGGCCTCCTTCTCGTCGTCGCGGGCGATCATGAAGCCGTTGAGGCCGAACCGGACCGGCTGCAGGCGCTCGGCGGTCTTCGCGTGGCCGAGGACCTCCTCGACCTGCTCGGAGAAGCCGTCGTAGTCCTTGCCGTTGGAGAAGTACCAGTCCGACACGGTGCCGCCGTTGTAGCGGGCCGCGGTGGAGTTGCCGCCCTGGAAGATCTCCGGGTGCGGACGGCCCGGGACGTCGAGCGGGCGCGGCTTGAGGTCGAAGTCGCGGATCCGGTAGAAGTCGCCGGCGAACTCGGCGCCGCCGTCGGAGGTCCAGATCTCGCGCAGCACCCGGATGAACTCGTTGCTGCGGCGGTAGCGCTCGTCGTGCTCGAGCCACGGCTGGCCCATCGCGGTGAACTCGGCCTTCAGCCAGCCGGAGACGACGTTGACCGCGAGCCGGCCGTTCGTCAGGTGGTCGGCGGTGGCGACCCACTTGGCCAGCACCGAGGGCTCCCACAGGCCGGGGTGGACGGCGGCGATCACCGTGAGCCGTTCGGTGGCCAGCCCCAGCGCGAGGGAGAACGCGGTGGCCTCGTGCTGGTGGTCGGCGCCGTAGCTGGCCATGTAGCGGATCTGGGACAGCGCGTACTCGAAGCCGTTGTTCTCGGCGGTCTGCGCCAGCTTCTTGTTGTACTCGAAGCCCCAGTCGGTGCGCTGTTCGATGGTGCTGGTGACCAGCCCACCGGAGACGTTCGGGACCCAGTACGCGAACTTCAGCGGCTCCTGGATCCGGGTGTTGGGCGTGGTGTCGAGAGCATCGGACACGGGAGACTCCTCGGGGGTGTGCCGGGCACGGCAGACGGGCGCACGACGGCGCCGGAAAGAGAGGAAAGAGGGAGGAAACGGACCTGCGGTGACGCGATCAGCGACAGGCCTGGCTCACGACGACGAGGTTGTCGACGTGACGGCGTCGGGTCAGCAGGAAGCCGGTCACGGTCCCACCGAACCCGCAGAGCCGGTGGGTGTCAACCGGATGCCGGGGAGATCACCGCGGGGCCCTCGTCGAGATCTGCGGGAACGTCGTCCGCGAGACCCACGTCGGCCACCACGGGCCGCCCTAACCGACGTGCACCACGGGGCGCCGGGCCACGTCGGGCTCGGCCTTCCGCAGGATCTCCCGGGTGATCGGCGCGACCTCGCCGACGCCGGTGAACAGGTACCGGCCGAAGTGGCGCACCGGGTTGCTCTCGGTCCAGTCGAAGTAGGCGTGCGGGGCGGTGCCGGTGACGTCGCGCAGGTGCAGCAGCAGCGCGGCGATCGCGTTCGGGACCGAGGGCGCCGACGTCGTCAGCACCCGGTAGGGGCCGCGCCGCTCGCCGCGCACGGTGATGCCCGACTCGAACTCCGACGGGTCGGTGACGGTGACCTCGACCAGCACCACCCGGTCGGGGTCGGGGATGTGGTGGTCCTCGGTCTCCTCGGCGAGCTTCTCCCGGTACTCCTCGTCGCGGGCGACGCTGTCCCGCTCGCCGGGGCGGGGCTCGTGCGCGACCAGGCGCAGCGGCCGGCCGGAGCCGGAGCACTCGTCGAGGAACCCGCGGGCGGTGTCGTCGAGGGTGACGTCGGTGACCCGCAGCTCGAACGCGCGCAGGGTGCGCGACAGCAGCGACACCACCAGGATCCCCGCGATGAAGCAGGCGGCGATCTTCACCCCCTCCGGCCGTTCGACGACGTTCGCCACCGTCGTGTAGACGAACACGAGCGCGATCAGCACGAACGCGACGACGGCCGGGCGGCTCCCGGTGCGCCGCACCGACAAGGCGACGGCGACCGCCGCGGAGGTCATCAGCACCAGCACGCCCGTGGCGTAGGCCCCGCCCTGGGCGTCGACGTCGGCGTCGAACAGCACGGTCACCCCGAACGCGACGACCAGCACCACCAGGACCAGCGGCCGCGCGGCCCTGGCCCAGGACGGCGCCATGCCGTACCGGGGCAGGAACCGGGGCACCAGGTTGAGCAGGCCCGCCATGGCCGAGGCCCCGGCGAACCACAGGATCGCGATCGTGGACAGGTCGTAGACGGTCCCGACGACGTTCCCCAGGTCGCGGTGGGCCAGGAACGCCAGCGCCCGGCCGTTCGCCTGCCCGCCGGGGGCGAACTCCGACTCGGGGATCAGCAGCACGGTCACGACGCTGGAGGTCACCAGGAAGGTGCTCATGATCAGCGCGGCGACGGTGAGCAGCCGCCGGGTGCCCGCGATCCGGCCCTCCGGGCGGTCCTCGGTGTCACCGTCGCGGCCGCGGACCAGCGGCATCACCGACACCCCGGTCTCGAACCCGGACAGGCCCAGCGCGAGCTTGGGGAACACGATCAGCGCGATCCCCACCATCAGCAGCGGGTCCGGATAGCGGGACACGAGCAGCGCCGACCAGTCCGCGACGACGTGCGGCGCCGCGACGATCCGGACCAGCCCGTCGGCCACGACGACGGCGTTGAGCACCAGGTAGACCGCGACCAGTGCGACCGCGATCCGGATGGCCTCGGAGAACCCGGCGAGGAACACCCCGCCGAGCAGCGCGAGCAGCAGCAGCGTGATCAGCACGTTCTGCCCCTGCAGCGCGGTGGGCGCCAGCGGGTTCTGCACCAGGTGCGCGGTGGCGTCGGCCGCGGACAGCGTCATCGTGATGAGGAAGTCGGTGGCCGCGAACCCGAGCAGGACCAGGACGAACACCTTGCCGCGCCACCCGGGCAGCAGCCGCTCCAGCATCGCGATGGAGCCCTCGCCGTGCGGGCTCTCCCGGGCGACGCGGCGGTAGACCGGCAGCGCGCCGAGCAGCGTCACCGCGACCAGGACCAGGGTGGCGACGGGGGAGAGCACGCCGGCGGCGAGCGCCGCGATCCCCGGCTGGTAGCCCAGCGTCGAGAAGTAGTCGACGCCGGTCAGGCACATGACCTTCCACCAGGGATGGCGCGGGTGCTCCGGCTCGGGCCGGGTGTGCGGCCCGTGCCGTTCGGGCCGGTGCGCGTCCTGCAGGAGCCAGGAGCCCACCCGGTCGCGGACCCGCCGCGGGGTCTTGGTGATCGCCACCGGCCCAGGATTGCGCCACGACACGGTCGGCGCCGTTCCTGCGTCCCGTTCGTCCGTTTCCGCCGGAGTGGCCGTCGCCAGCCGTGAGGTGATCCGCTGTGCGCGCGGTGATCCGTCGCGCGCGTGCGTCCGGACGCACGCGGCGAACGGATCACCGCGCGCACCGTGGGCAGCGCTGTCGTGCCGACGACGCCCCGCGGCCGGTGCGGCCGCGGGGCGTCGTCGGGGTCGCCGTCCGGGTCAGACCGTCTCGGACTCCCGGTCGCCGCGCTGGGCGCGGACCGCGCGGAGCACGACCGGGGCGACCAGCAGGATCGCGATCAGCGAGTACACCACGACCGCCAGCGGGGTGGAGACCAGCGTCGTGACGTCGCCGTCGGCGATCTGCAGGGCGCGACGCAGCTGCAGCTCCGTATCCGGGCCGAGGATGACCCCGATGATCGCCGGCAGCACCGGCAGCCCGAACCGGCGCATCAGGAACCCGATCCCGCCGATCGCGAGCAGCACCAGCAGATCGACCGGCTGGCCGGACACCGCGTAGGCGCCGACGCAGGCGAAGAACAGGATCCCCGCGTACAGGTACGGCCGCGGGATCCGCAGCAGCTTCGCCCAGGCCGGGGCGAGCGGCAGGTTCAGCACCAGCAGCATGACCAGGCCGATGAACAGGCTCGCGATGAGCGTCCAGACCAGGTCCGGCTCCTTCTGGAACAGCAGCGGGCCGGGCTGGATGCCGAACTGCTGGAACGCGGCGAGCATGACGGCGGCGATCGCCGTCGTCGGCAGGCCGAGGGTCAGCATCGTCGCCAGCGTCCCCGCCGACGACGCGCTGGCCGCCGACTCCGGCCCGGCGACGCCCTCGATGGCACCCTTCCCGAACTGCTCCGGGTGCTTCGACAGCTTCCGCTCCGTCACGTACGCCATGAACGTCGACATCTCGGCGCCGCCGGCCGGGATCGAGCCGAAGCCGAACCCGATGAACGGTCCGCGCAGCCACGGCTTCCAGGTGCGCCGCAGGTCCTCGCGGCCCAGCCACGGACGGCCGACCGGGATGACCTCCTGCGGGCGTCGACGCAGGTGGGCGGCCACCCACAGCGCCTCGCCGATCGCGAACAACCCGACCGCGACGATGATGACGTCGATGCCGTCGGCCAGCTGCGGCACCCCGAAGGTGAGCCGCGGCTGCCCGGAGATCGGGTCGAGCCCGACCAGGCCGATCGTGAGGCCGAGCGCGAGCGCGGCGAACCCGCGGACCCGCGAGGCGCCCAGCACGTCGCTCACGGCGACGAAGGCCAGCACCATGATCGCGAAGTAGTCCGGGGCGCCGATGTCGACGGCCACCGAGGCGATCAGCGGGGCGACCAGGACCAGCCCGGTCACGCCGACGATGCCGCCGATGAAGTGCCCGATCGCGGCGGTGGCGAGCGCCTGGGCGCCGCGCCCGGACTTCGCCATCGGGTTGCCCTCGATGGCCGCCATCACCGACGCGGACTCGCCGGGGGTGTTGAGCAGGATCGACGTCGTCGACCCGCCGAACATGGCCCCGAAGTAGATGCCGGCGAACATGATGAACGCACCGGTCGGGTCGAAGGCGTAGGTCACCGGCAGCAGCAACGCCACCGCCATCGCCGGGCCGATGCCCGGCAGCACGCCGATCGCGGTGCCGAGCAGCACCCCGAACGCGGCGAACAACAGGTTCTGCGGGGTCAGCGCGTGCGCGAACCCGTTCATGAGCAGGTCGAACGTGCCCATCAGCACTGCACCTCGGTCATCCCAGAACCCCCATCAGCGGGCCGCCGGGCAGGTCGACGCCGAGCACGGCGTCGAACAGCACCCAGGTCAGCAGGGAGACCCCGGCGGCGATGCCGAGGTCGCGGAGCACCGCGCGCGAGCCGAGCGCGTAGGTGGCGCCCGCGAACAGGACGGTCCCGGCGATCGGCCACCCGGCGAGCGGGATGAGCGCCGCCGTCGCCACGATCACCCCGGCCAGCATCCCGACCGTGCGCAGGTCCATGGCGGTGTCGAGGTCGACGTCCTCGCCGCCCTCGGCCTCGCCGCGGCCGCCGCGCAGGACGTCGACGGTCAGCAGCGCGGCCAGGACCAGCAGCGCCGCGCCGAGCACGAACGCGACGGTGCGCGGCCCGAGCGGGTCGGACGCGGTGCCGCCGCCGCCCTCGGCGAGGGTGTCGCCGAGCACCAGCAGGCCGGTGAGGGCCAGCAGCACCGACACACCCAGCTCGGAGTGCTCGGACCACCAGGAGCGGGCGGTCCCGGTGTTCCCGGTGTCCCCGATGGTCGTCACGTCAGCCCCAACCCGGTCAGCACCCGCTCGACGCGGGCGTCCTCGTCGGCCAGGAATCGGCCGAACTCGGGCCCCGGCAGGTAGGCGTCCTGCCAGCCGTTGCGTGCCAGCACCTCGCGCCACTCCGGCGTCGTGTGCAGCTCGGCGTAGGCGCGTTCCAGCTCCGCGACGCCCTCGGGGTCCAGCCCCGGCGGCGCCACGACGCCGCGCCAGTTGGTGAACTCGACGTCGATGCCGGACTCGCGCAGTGTCGGCGCGTCGAGGCCGGGCACGCGTTCGCCCGCGGTCACCGCGAGCACCCGCAGGTCGCCCGAGGCGATCTGGTCGGCGAACTCGCCGAGCCCGGACACCCCGAACGCGACCTTGCCGCCGAGGACCGCGGCGAGCAGCTCGCCGCCGCCGTCGTAGGAGATGTAGTTGACCGCGCGCGGGTCCACCCCGGCTCCCTCGGCCATCAGCATCGGGGCCAGGTGGTCCGGGCCGCCGGGGGAGGAACCCCCGCCCACCGGGGTCTTCCCGGGCGCCGCCCGCCAGGCGGCCAGCAGGTCGCCCACGTTCCGCAACGGCGAGTCACCGGGGACGACGACGATCTCGGTCTCCTCGGTCAGCCGCGCGATCGGCGTGGTCTGCTCCAGCGTGGCCGGCGAGTCGTTGGAGTACACGCTGCCGACCACACCCAGGCCCATGCTCATCACGAGCCGGTCGTCGCCGGCCTCGTTGACGGTCCGGCCGAGTCCGACCGTGCCGCCCGCACCGGGCAGGTTGAAGACCTCGACCGCCCCGGTCAGCCCGGCGTCCTCCATGGCCTTGGCCGCGCTGCGGGCGGTGACGTCGTAGCCGCCGCCGGGGGCGTTGGGGACGAGCATCCGCAGTCCGCGGAGCTGGGTGCCGTCGCCACCGCCGCCGATCGCACCGACCGCGGGCGGGACGAGCAGCAGGGCGGCCAGGACTGCCAGGACCGTGCCGACGAGAGGTCCGACCCGGGGCCGCGGCACGGGCGGCGCGGGGTCGTCCGGCGTGGGCCGGTGGTGCGAAGGCGGTTCCTGCGACTGCGGAGGGGCCGTCGACTGGGGCATGTGCGTCCGATCTCACCGTTGCGAAGCGAACGCGCTGAAGTGTGCGGGGTCACCCGACCGGTGTCTCCGTAACGACCACAACGGTCCTTGTGGTCGTTTCGGTCATCGCGGACACGGCGCCGCGCGCGGCCCGAGCGGTCAGCGCGACCGCAGGCCCAGCTCGCCCAGGACGTGCTCCACCCGCTCGTTCTCGGCGGCGGTGAACCGGGCGAAGTCCGCGCCCGGGAGCCAGGCGTCGTGCCATCCGTTCGCGGCCAGCACCTGCCGCCACTCGGGGGTGGCACGCATCGCGGCGACGGCGTCGGCCAGCGCGGCGCGGTCGGCGTCGGACAGCCCGGGAGGCGCGACCAGCCCGCGCCAGTTGCTGAACTCGACGTCCACCCCGGACTCGCGCAGTGTCGGCACGTCGAGGCCGGGCACGCGTTCGCCCGCGGTCACCGCGAGCACCCGCAGGTCACCGGTCCCGATCTGGTCGGCGAACTCGCCCACCCCGGACACCGCGAAGGCCACCTCGCCGCGCAGCACCGCCGCGAGCAGCGGACCGCCGCCCTCGTAGGACGCGTAGTGGACCCGGGCGGGCGCGATGCCGGCGCCCTCGGCCAGCAGCATCGTCGCGAGGTGGTCGGGCCCCCCGACGGTCGAGCCGCCGCCGACGGTGAGCCCGCCGGGAGCGGCGTGCCAGGCGTCGAGCAGGGCGCGGACGTCCCGGTAGGGCGAGTCCGCGGGCACGACGACGATCTCCGACTCCTCGGTCAGCCGCGCGATCGGCGTGGTGTCGGCGAGCGAGAGCGGAGTGTCGCGCGAGGCTGTCGCCCCGACCACCCCGAGCCCCATGCTCATCAGCAGCCTGCCGTTGCCGGCCTCGCCCTCGACCCGGCCGAGCCCGGCGATCCCGCCGGCACCGGACAGGTTGAACACCTCGACCGGACCGGTGATCCCGTTGTCGGACAACACCTTCGCCGCGCTGCGGGCGGTGACGTCGTAGCCGCCGCCCGGCGGGTTGGGCACGAGGATGCGCAGGTCGGACAGCGGCGGGGGCCCGCCGGTCAGCACGATCGGGACGACGACCGCGGCGAGGGCCAGCACGAGCACCGCGACCAGCGCGGCGACCGGGCCCCGGCGGGCGCGGCGGGCGGGCGGCAGCCCGCCGGGCCGCCCCACCGTCCCCACCATGCCCGCCCACCCGTCGCCGTGTCGCTGCCGTGTCGCTTCGGTGCCGCCGCCGTGCCGTTGCAGCGCCGCTGCCGTGGGAGTCTGCGCGCCCGCGGCCGGGCCGGTCCACCGAGGGTGAGCCGCGCGACGCGTCGTCGTCCACGGGCTCGGTCCCACGGATCGCGGTCCCACCGGTCGCGCGGCCGCTGCCGGGGGCACGCGCCCTACGCTGGGCGCATGCGACGGAGCGCCGGGGGGACCGGAGGGCCACTGGCCCGCCAGTTCCTCGTCTGGCAGCTGGTGGTCGTGGTCGTGCTGCTCGGCGCGGTCGCGGCGCTGGCCGCGGTGCAGTCGTCGGAGTCGTTCCGCGAGACCGAGGGGCGCCGGATGCTGTCGGTCGCCGAGGACGTCGCGTCCGTGCCGACCGTCCGCGAGGCGTTGCAGACCCGCCGCTACGACCTGCTGCCGTCGTTCGCCCGCAGCGCGGAGAACCTGTCCGGGGCCGACGAGATCGAGATCGTCGACGCCGGGCTGGTCGTGCGCACCTCACCCGACCCGTCCCGGGTCCGGCAGCGTTTCGATCCCGGCGCCAGCACCGCCCCGCGGGGCCGGGCCTGGGTCGGCAACTCCGACGGGCGCACCGTCGTCGCCCAGGTGCCGGTGATCGACGACCGGGGCGCCGTCGCCGGGCTGGTGTCGGCGGGGATCCGCGCGCCGTCGCTCTGGGAGTCCCTCGCCGGGGCCCGCGCCGAGACCGGCGCGCTGCTCGGACTGGCCCTGGGCGTCGGCGTCCTCGGGTCGCTGCTGCTCGCCCGCCGCGTCCGCCGCCAGACCCTCGGCCTGGAGCCGGACGAGATCGTCGAGCTGGTGCAGCGCCGGGAGGCGATGCTGCTCGGGATCAAGGAGGGCGTGGTCGGGCTGGACACCGCGAACCGGATCACCCTGCTCAACCCGGTCGCCCGCGAGCTGCTGGAGCTGCCCGGTGCCCGGGAGGGCGACGCCGTCGCCGACCTGGGGCTGGACGACCGGCTCCGCGAGGTCCTCACCGGCGCCGCCGACGGCGAGGACCAGCTCGTGCTGCTCGACACCCGGGCCCTGGTCCTCAACCGCCGCCCGGTCCGGATCGAGGGACGCTACGGCAGGATCGTGGGCGCCGTGGTGACCCTGCGGGACCGCACCGAGCTCACCACCCTGCAGCACCGCCTCGACGCCTCGCACACCGTCACCGACACCCTGCGTGCGCAGGCCCACGAGTTCTCCAACCGGCTGCACACCATCGCCGGGCTCACCGAGCTCGGCGAGCACGACGAGGTGCGCCGGTTCGTCGCCGGGATCGTCGCCGCCTCGGAGGGGTGGCGGCGCGAGGTCACCGCCAGCGTCGGCGACCCGGCGACGGCCGCGCTGCTCGTCGCGAAGAACAGCCAGGCCGCCGAGCGCGGCGTCGAGCTGGCGCTGGACCCGGAGTCCCGGCTCGACCCGACCGACCCCGACCACGACCCGGACCTGTCCGCCGACCTCGTGACCGTGCTCGGCAACCTGATCGACAACGCGATCGACGCGACCGCCGGGCGCGAGGGCCCGCGCCGGATCGAGATCGGGCTCGCCGGCGGCGGCGACACCGACGGCGACGAGGTCTGGATCGAGGTCCGCGACTCCGGACCCGGGATCGCCTCGGAGCTCGCCGAGGAGGTGTTCCGGGCCGGCTACTCCACCAAGGCCGCCGAGATCGGCGGCCGCGGGCTCGGTCTGGCCCTGGCCCGGCAGGCGTGCCTGCGCCGGGGTGGCACCATCGCGGTGCGGCCTGCGCCGGCCGGCAGGGCCGGTGCGGTCTTCGAGGCGGTGCTGCCGGTGGCGCCGACGGGGGTGCGGGTGTGAGGGTCCTGGTCGTCGACGACGACTTCATGGTCGCGAAGGTCCACTCCGGCTACGTGGAGCGGATCGAGGGCTGCACCGTGGTCGGCGTCGCGCACAACGGCGCGGACGCCCTCGACGCCGCCGCCCGGCTCCGCCCGGAGCTGGTGCTGCTCGACGTCTACCTCCCCGACATGTCCGGTCTGGAGGTGCTGACGCGGCTGCGCACCGGGGCCGCCGACGACCCGTTCGTGCTGGTCGTGACCGCCGCCGACGACTCCGGCACGGTCGCCGCTGCGCTGCACGGCGGGGCGCTGCACTACCTGGTCAAGCCGTTCGACTCCGCCGCGCTCGCCGCCCAGGTGCACCGCGCGACGCGGATCCGGCGCGACCTGGACCGGGTCCGCGACCAGTCCGACATCGACCGGATCTTCGGCGGCACCGGTGCCGCCCCCGCCCGCGCCCCCGGCGGCCCGGAACGGATGCCGAAGGGCCTCACCACCCCGACCGCGGAGCTCGTCGCGGGCACCCTGCGCGACCACTCGGGGACCGACGCGGAGGCGGACCTGTCGGCGACCGAGTGCGCCGAGGCCACCCGGCTGTCCCGGGTCAGCGCCCGCCGCTACCTGGAGCACTTCGTGTCGACCGGGCAGGTCACCGTACGGCTGCGCTACGGCGGCACCGGCCGCCCGGAGCGCCGCTACCGCTGGGTCGGCTGACCGGCCCCCGGTGGCGCCTGCTCCGTCTGCTGTGCCTGCTGCGCCGCCGGGACGGCCTGCGCCTGCGGTGTTGCCGGGTCGGTCCCCGCCCGCTGTGCTGCCGGGTCGGCCTCCGCCTCCGCCTCCTCGGCCTCGGCGTTGTGCTCCAGCAGCACCGCCGCGATCGGCTCGCACAGCAGGTCCGGCAGCGCGTGCCCCATCCCGTCGACGGTGACGAGCTGCGCCGCCGCCCCGATCCGCGCCGCCAGATGGTCGGCGTGCGGCGGTGGGTGCACCGGGTCCTCCGGCGCCTCGACGACGAGTGTCGGCACCGTGACCGAGCCCAGCTCGTCGCCGCGGTCCAGCCCGTCGAGGTCGGCCTGGGCATGTGCGGTGCACGGCTCGACCCGCCCGGTGTGGTCCATGATCCGCCGCTCACGTGCGGCGAACTCGGCGCCGTCGAACGGCAGCACCCCGCCGGAGACGCGCCGCCAGTACTCGACCCGCCAGGCCAGCTCCCCGGCCTCGTCGCGCGGGTCACCCAGCTCCTGCCACATCCGCCGGACGTCGCGGGTCGGGCCGGGCAGGTCGGCGTCGCCGGTGTCGAGCACCGCGGAGCACGGCAGCGCCGCGGAGCACAGCAGCGTCGCGCTGACCATGCGGTACGGCGCGTCGAGCGCCAGCAGCTGGACCAGCGTCCCGCCCAGCCCCATCCCGACCAGGTGCGCCCGGTCGATCCCACAGCCGTCGAGCACCGCGAGCGCGTCGGTCGCCAGGTCGGTGACGGCGTAGGGCCGGTCCTCGAACGCGTGGGTGGAACGCCCGGTGTCACGGTGGTCGTAGCGGACCACCCGGTGCCGCTCGCGCAGCGCCTCGACCAGCGCGTCCGGCCAGCCGTACCCGGCCGAGCCCGCCCCGTTCACCAGCAGCACCGGCGCCGCCGGCGTCGGCCGGTGCGCGGGCAGGTCCTGTACCCAGAGGGTCACGCCCGGCTCGGCCTCGACCGTGCGCACGGTGCCGGGCCGATCCACACCGGGCCGCTCCACACCTGGCCGATCCACACCGGGGCTGTCCACACCGGGCAGGCTGCCAGACCGGCACGGACGCCCCGCCGGAGCCCGGCCCGGAACGCGCGACGGCCCGGTCCGCACAGGGCGGGCCGGGCCGTCGCGAGGCGCTGGGGGAAGGTCAGCCGACCTTCTCGATCAGCGCGGCGCGCTGACGGTCGCCGAGGCCGGCGGCCCGACGCGACACGTCGATGCCGGCCTCCTCCATCACCTTGGAGACCTTCGCCGGGCCCCAGCCCGGGACGCTCTTCAGCAGATCGGCGACCTTGGTCTTGCCGACGATCTGGTCGGTCTTCGCGCGACCCAGCACAGCGGGGATGGTCTCCTCGCCGCTGGCGATCTTGTCGCGGAGCTCCTTGCGGGCGGTACGGGCCGCAGCCGCCTTCTTGAGCGCCTCGGCGCGCTGCTCCGGGGTCAGGGTGGGCAGAGCCATCGCTGACAACTCCTCTCGGTTCACGCACCCCGCTCACCGGGGTGGACTGCCATCTCCGATCGCGGTACAGACTGGCAGAGACATCGCCACGACCTGCGGGAACCCCCTCTTCAGGGCGTGTCGGGCCTGGTCGCGGCCTTCCGCGGCGCTGTTCACCGCACCCGGGCGACCGCCCGTCGCACATTCGACGAGTGGGGCTGTTGCCGCAGGTCAGCGGGATGAAGCCGCGGAAGCGGTGACGACGGGCTCACCCGTCGAGCACGGAGCGCAGTCCCGCGAGATCCCAGAGGGTCCGGACCTCGTCGATCCGGCCCTGCCGGACCCGCACCAGCTGCACCGCCAACACCTCCGCCGCGCGCCCGGTGGGGGCGAGCCCGGGCAGCAGCCACGGCAGCTCCCGGTCGTGGGTGAAGCCGACGCGGACCTCGTCGACGACCCGGCGGACGTCGACGGTGCGGGACAACCGGGTCCGGGTCAGCCCGGACGGCCGGGCACCGGCGACGGCGGCCAGGTGCGCGGCGACCGCGTCCCGGCCGTGGCCCCCGGCGCCGGTGGGCAGCTCGGTCCAGCGCACGTCGGCGGCCAGCGCGGCCGTCGCCGGGCCGGGGTCCCCCGCGTCGTAGAGCGCGCCGGCCGCGGTGTCCCAGAGCCGCGCGATGTCACGCATCAGGACCTGCATCGCCGGGGTCACCCGAGCACGGTGCCACGTCGCGAGCCGGTCCCGCACGCGACGACGCCCGGGGGCGTGTGCCCCCGGGCGTCGGTCGTGCTGCGTGAGCCCGGTCAGGCCGTGGCGGCCGGGCGCTCGTCGGGAGCCGGTGGTGTGCCGGGCGAGACCCGCGGGTCCAGCTCGGCGCGCTCGTCGGTCTCGGCGCCCAGCGGCTTCTCGGGGTCGACCGCCTTGTCGTAGGAGGCGGTGACGCTGATCAGCCGGTGCCCGCGGTAGCGGGCGTAGCGCAGCGACCGCAGCCAGTTGTAGAGCGTGCCGAACCGGTTGCCCCAGCCGATCAGGAACATCACGTGCACGTAGCACCAGATGAAGTACCCGATCCAGCCGGTGAGCTTGATGCCGCGCACGTCGGCGACGGCCTCGCGCGCGCCGATCGTGGCCATCGAGCCCTTGTCGAAGTACCGGAACGGGGCCGGGGTGGTGTCGTCACCCTTGGCCCGCGCCTTGATCAGCTTGCCGACGTAGGTGCCCTGCTGCATCGCGACCTGCGCGACACCGGGCAGCCGGTCGATGGTGGAGACCATGTCGCCGATGGCGAACACGTCGCTGCGGCCCGGCAGGCTGCAGTCCGGGTCGACCGCCAGGCGCCCGGCCCGGTCGACCTCGCCGCCGGAGGCCTTCGCGAGCAGCTCGGCCAGCGGGGACGCCTGCACACCGGCGGCCCACACCTTGGTGCGGGCGACGATGCGCTCCTCGCCGTTCGGGCCCTTGACCGTGATGGAGTCGGCGTCCATGTCGGTCGCCATGGTGTTCAGGCGGACCTCGATGCCCTTCTTCTCCAAGGTCTTGCGGGTGTAGTCCTGCAGCTTCTTCGCGAACGGCGGGAGCACCGCCGGCGCCGCGTCGAGCAGGATGATCCGCGCGGAGCGGGTGTCGATCGACCGGTACTCGCGGGGCAGCACGTACTGCGCCAGCTCGGCGAGCTGACCGGCCAGCTCGACACCGGTGGGGCCGGCGCCGACGACCACGAAGGTCATCCACGCCTGCTTCTCCTCCTCGGTGGTCGCGACCTCGGCGAGCTCGTAGGCACCCAGGATGCGCGAGCGCAGCAGCCGGGCGTCCTCGATCGACTTCATGCCGGGGGCGTGCTCGGCCCACTCCGGGTGCCCGAAGTAGGCGTGCGTGGCGCCCGCGGCGACGACGAGGGTGTCGTAGGGCAGCGCGATCCGCTGTCCGTCCGGCGCGGCAGCGTGCACGACCTTGGCATCGAGGTCGATGTCCCCGACCTCGGCGAGCAGGGTGCGCACGTTGCTCTGCTTCTTCAGCACCCGGCGCAGCGCCGGGGCGATCAGGCCGGGGGACAGGATGCCCGTCGCCACCTGGTAGAGCAGCGGCTGGAACAGGTGGTGGTTCGTGCGGTCGACGATGGTCACGTCGACATCGGCGCCCTTGAGCGCCTTGGCGGCCTGCACACCGCCGAACCCTCCGCCGACGATCACGACCTTGTGCCGGCCCTGCCGCTCGTCGTGCTCTGCCGTGCTCACCTGAGTCCGCCCCTCGTCGGTCGGTCCTGGCGCGGCGTCACCGCGCGCCTGCTCGATGGCCGGTGTCGGTCCCCGCCTCCGGACCCTGAGTCCTGGTGTCGGCGGTGGACGGCGGCCGTCCTGGCCGGTCTCCGACCGTACGAACCCTCGGCCGCCGGGGCAATTCGGATCGCCCCGGAAACGCCTTTCAGAGTCCGAACTCACACGGTGGGGGAACGGAAGCCGGATGCGGGCTCGCCGGCCGTGCGACGATGGAGCCCATGTGCGGGATCGTGGCTGCGTTCGGTGGACCCACGGCATGGCCGGGCGGTGAGCCCGCCGACCCCGAGAAGTACGAGCGGATGCTCGCGCGGGTGGCGCACCGCGGGCCCGACGACACCGGCGTGCAGGTCGTCGGGAACACCTGGCTGAGCCACCAGCGCCTGTCGATCATGGACGTCAGCGGCGGGCACCAGCCGATGTCCGACGCCGCGCGTACCGCCTGGATCGTCGGCAACGGCGAGATCTACAACCACGAGCGCATCGCCAAGGCGTTCCCGGACGGCACGGTGCGCACCAAGTCCGACACCGAGGCCGCGCTGCACGCGGTGATGTGGGACGGACAGGCCGCGGTCGCCTCGCTCAACGGCATGTTCGCCGTCGCCATGGGGCGCACCGACGGTCCCGGGCTCGTCGCCCGGGACCCGTTCGGGGTCAAGCCGCTGTACTGGGTGCCGCCGGCAGGGTTCCGTGACGACGGCGGTGCGGCCGGGGCTGTCCCGTACACCGCGCCGGACCCGTCGGAGACGGTGTTGTTCGCCAGCGAGCTCCGTGCGTTCGACCCCGAGGACCGCCCGTACGTGCGCTCGTTCCCGCCCGGCTGCCTGTGGAGCCCGTCGTCGGGGCTGGTGCGGTTCGCCGACGCCGTGCCGGTCGAGGTCCGCCCGGCCCGCCGCGCGATCCGCCCCGGCTGGGACGACGCCGACCTGTCCCGGGTGCGCGAGGCCGTGGTGTCCGCGGTGCGCCGCCGGATGATGTCCGACGTCGGCGTCGGGGTGTTCCTGTCCGGTGGCCTCGACTCGGCGCTGGTCGCGGCCATCGCCGCGCAGGAGGCACGGGCCCGTGGCGAGCAGCTGCCCACCTTCGCCGTCGGGACCGCGGAGTCCGGCGACCTGATCGCGGCCCGCAAGGTCGCCGCGCACATCGGCTCGGACCACCACGAGATCCTGGTGACGCCCGAGGACATCGCCGAGGCCCTCGACCACGCCGTCGAGGTCATCGAGCACTACGACCCGGCCCTGGTCCGCAGCGCCGTGCCCAACCTGATCCTCGCCCGCGAGGCGGCGAAGAAGGTCAAGGTCGTGCTGACCGGGGAGGGCGCCGACGAGCTGTTCGCCGGCTACTCCTACGTCCACGGTCCCGAGTACGCCGACCCCGACACCCTGCAGGCCGAGCTGGTCCGTTCGCTGGAGCAGCTGCACCACCTGAACCTGCAGCGCTGCGACCGGACCACCATGTACTTCGGGCTGGAGGCCCGCGAGCCGTTCCTCGACTCCGGCCTGGTCCGCGCCGCGCTGGCGCTGCCGCCGGAGTGGAAGCAGCGCCCCGGTGGCCGGCCGGAGAAGGCGATCCTGCGCGAGGCGTTCGAGGGCTGGCTGCCCGAGGACCTGCTGTGGCGCGGCAAGGAGCAGTTCGGCGACGGCTCCGGTGCCGGCACCGTGCTGGCCGAGCTGGCCGCCGGCAAGGCCGCCGCCGCCGCGGCGGCCGGGGTGACCGACGAGGTGCCCGAGCACCCGTCCGACTCCTGGCCGCTGCGCAGCGAGGAGGAGATCCTCTACCACGGGATCTGGCGGTCCCACTTCGACGGGATCCGGCCGGACCACGTGCTCGGGGCCTTCGCGACGGCCTGAGTCCCGCTCACACCCGCGCGGCCGGTCCGACGATGTCGGGATCCTCGGCGCGGCTCGCGCGGTCGGCCCGGTCGGCGTCGGCCAGCTCCTTCACCCCCGGGACGTCGTCGCCGTCCCAGCTGTCGGGGTCCCACAGCCCGGCGGCGGCGAGCGCCCGGCCGCAGTGCACGTAGGCGTCGTGCACGTCGACCAGCAGCGCGAGCGGCGGCGGCCGGTGCGCGGCCGGGCCCTGGCCCTCGGCGTCGGCCGGGCCCCACAGCGCCAGCACCGCGGGGTCGCGGGTCACCCGAGCGCGACCGTGCACCCGCAGCACGTGCGTGGCACGCGGCACACAGAAGGTGAGTCCGATGCCGTCGTGCGCGAGCAGGTTGCGCATGCTGTCGACGCGCCGGTTGCCCGGCCGCTCCGGGACCGCGAGGCGCCGGCCGCCGTCGAGCACCCGGACCGAGCCGGGGACGTCGCCGCGCGGGGTCACCGTGACCGTGCCGTCCGGCGCGGTGGTGCCCAGGAACACCAGCGGGGAGGCGGCGACGAACCGGGCGGCGACCTCGTCGACCCGGTCGGTGGACTTGCCCGCGACCATCGGGTGCGGCGCGGCGACGACCTCGCGCAGCTCGTCCTCGGTCCGCACCGCGTCCGGTTCGGGGGCCGGGCCGGCCGCCGCGGGAACCGGGTGGTGCCGCCCGGCGGGCACGATCATCGGGGTGCCCGCGACCGGGTCGGGCACCACCCGCGACTCCATCCCGAAGACCCGGCGCACCAGGTCGGCGGTCATCGTCGTCGCGGGCGGGCCCTGCGCGACGATCGCGCCGTCGGCCATCGCGATCAGGTGGTCGGCGTAGCGGCAGGCCAGGTTCAGGTCGTGCAGGACGACGACGACCGTGCTGCCCCGCTCCCGGTTCCGGTCGACGAGCAGGTCCAGCACCTCCACCGCGTGCGGCAGGTCCAGGAACGTGGTCGGCTCGTCGAGCAGCAGGGCCCCGGTGTCCTGGGCCAGCACCATCGCGATCCACACACGCTGGCGCTGACCGCCGGACAGCTCGTCGACCGGGCGGTCGGCCAGTTCCAGCACCCCGGTCGCGCGCATCGCCTCGGCGACGGCGGCGTCGTCGGCGTCCCCGCGGCCGCCGAACCAGCCCTGGTGCGGGGACCGGCCGCGTTCCACCAGATCGGCGACGGTGATGCCGTCCGGGGCGGTCGGGGACTGGGGGAGCAGCCCGAGCCTGCGGGCCAGCTCGCGGCCGGACAGCGACCGGACGTCGGTGCCGTCGAGGCGCACGGTCCCGGCGGCCGGGGCGACGATCCGGCCCAGCCCGCGCAGCAGGGTGGACTTGCCGCAGGCGTTCGGGCCGATGATCACGGTGATCCGGCCGGGCGGGACGTGCACGGTCAGGCCGTCGACGACGACGCGCTCGTCGTAGCGCAGGACCAGGCCGTCGGCGTCCAGCGCGGGCCCGGCGGGCACGGTGGCGGGGGTGGTCACGGGGTTCCTCCGGTCCGGGAGCGGGCGAGCAGCCACAGCAGGTAGGGGGCGCCGATCGCACCGGTGACGACGCCCGCGGGCAGGGCGACCTCGGCGATCAGCGTGCGGGCGACGACGTCGGCGAACAGCACCAGCGCGGCCCCGACACCGGCCGCGTGCGGCAGCGACGCCCGCCCGGGGCCGGCGAGCCGGGCGGCGAGGGGCCCGCTGACGAGCGCGACGAACGACACCGGCCCGGCCGCGGCGACCGCGGCGGCGACCAGCAGGACGGCGACTGCCAGCAGAGCGCCCCGGGCCCGGCCGACGGGCAGCCCGAGCGCGGTCGCGGTGTCGTCACCGAGCTCCAGGCGGGGCAGTGCGCGGGCCAGCAGCAGCGCCGCGGGCACGAGCACGGCGCAGGCCGTCGCCAGCGGGACCGCGGTCGACCAGCCGGTCTCGGTGACGCTGCCGGTCAGCCAGATCAGCGTCTGCTGCGCCGTGGTCAGCGACGCGGTGATCATCAGGTAGGAGACGACGGCCATCGCGGCCGACCCGATCCCGACCCCGACCAGCACGAAGCGGGTACCGCCGAGGCCGTCGCGGCGGGCCAGGACGGCGACGAGCAGCGCCGCCGCGACGGCGCCCAGCACCGCGCCGCCGAGGTCCCGGTGGCGGACAGGCCGAGCACGATCGAGGCGGTCACCGCACCGACGGCGGCGCCGGCACCCACACCGATCACGTCCGGGCTGGCCAGGGTGTTGCGCAGCACCCGCTGGAACAGTGCCCCGGCCAGGCCGAGGGCCGCGCCGACCAGGAGCGCGGTCAGGGCCCGCGGCATCCGCAGCCGCAGCACCACCAGCTCGGTGCGCGGCGTGCCGAGCCCGGTCAGCGCGGCCAGCACGTCGCCGGGCCCGAGGCCCTGTGCACCCACCGAGAGGGAGGCGACGAACGCGGCGAGCACGGCGACGGTGACGGCGAGCCCGGCCGTCGTACGACGGCGCCGGGCCCGGGCTCGGATCCGGCGCAGCACCGCGGCGGGATCCCCGACGGGGACGGTCCCGGTGCTCATCGCAGGAACCTCCGTCGCCGGACCAGCGCGACGAACAGCGGGGCGCCGACGACGGCCGTCACCACCCCGGCCTGGACCTCGCCCGGCGGGGCGACGACCCGGCCGAGCACGTCCGCGGCCAGCAGCAGGACGGGTCCGGCGAGCGCCGCCAGCGGCAGCACCACCCGGTGGTCGGTCCCGGCGAGGCGCCGCACCAGGTGCGGCACGGCGAGCCCGAGGAAGGCGATCGGCCCCGCAGCGGCGGTCGCGGCCCCGGCCAGCACGACCAGGGCCACCCCGCACACGGCGCGGTCGGTCCCGACCGGGCGGCCGAAGGACCGGGCGACGTCGTCGCCGAGCGCCAGCGCGTTCAGCCGCGGACCACAGGTCAGGGCCAGTGCGAGCCCGCCGACGACGAACGGGGCCGCCTGCGCTGCGATCCCGAGGTCCCGGCCGGCGACCGAACCGACCTGCCAGAACCGGTAGTCGTCGAAGGCCTGGGGGTCGGTGAGCAGGAACAGGGTGGTGATCGACTGCAGGCCCGCGGCGAGCGCGGCGCCCGCCAGGGCGAGCGTCGCGGGGGAGACGCTGCCGCGGCGGCCGATGCCGGCCACTCCGGCGACGACGACGGCCGCCACCGCCGCCCCGGCGAAGCCGAACCAGACGTAGCCGCTGAGGGTGTCGACGCCGAGCAGCGCGATCCCGAGCACGACGGCGAGGGCGGCGCCGGTGTTGAGCCCGAGGATGCCGGGCTCGGCGATCGGGTTGCGCGTGATGCCCTGGGCGAGCACCCCTGCCACACCGAGCGCGGCCCCGGCCAGGACCGCCAGCACCGTGCGCGGCAGCCGCACCTCGGTGACCACGAGCGCGTCCGGGGAGGTCCGCTCGACGGCCCCGGTCAGCACGTCCAGCACGAACCCCGGCGCGAGCGGCCGGGCACCGACGAGCAGGCCGAGTGCGGCCACGGCCAGCAGGGCGACGGTCAGGCCGGCAGCGGCGGGCCACCGCCGCCGCCGGACCGTCGCCGGCGCATCCGGAGGGGACGGGACGGGAGGCGTGGCCGTCGGGGCGGTCACCGCGCCTTCGCCGCCGCGTCCGCGAGCTGGCCCACGGTGCGGTCGAGGGCGTAGCGCCAGCCGTCGACCGAGGCGCTGGAGAAGGCCTGGGACACGTCGCGGTCCGACAGCAGCACACCGCGCCCCGCGGCGACCGACGGCACGGCCTTCCACAGCGGGTCGTTCGCGATGGCCGAGGTGTCCTTCGAGATCGCCTGCATGACGGTGACGTCGGCGTCGAGGAGGTTCATCCGCTCCCGCGAGATCGGGACGGAGAAGCCGTCGGTGCGCTGTGACTCGATCTGCGGGGCGTTGACCATGCCCAGCTCCTTCAGGAACGCCAGGCGCCCGGAGTCGCCGGTGTAGGCGGCGTACTCGCCGAGGGTGTTGCGGGCCCCGGACACGACGGTGGCGCCCTCCAGCTGCGGATGCTGCGTGCGGGCGTCGGCGAAGCGCTGCTCCAGGTCGGCCTGCGCGCGCGCCGCCTCCTGCGGCTTGCCGACGGCGGCCCCGACCATGCGGAGCTGGTCGCGCCAGGTCGTCTTGTAGTTCTCGCCGCCGGCCGGGATGCCGATCACCGGCACGCCCAGCTGGGTCAGCCGGTCGTGGCGCTCCCGGTCGCCGGAGGAGCGGGTGTCGAGGATCAGGTCCGGGTCCAGGGCCGCGACGGCCTCCAGGTCGACCTCGAGCGTGCCGAGGATCTGCGGCGGGGTGGTGTAGCGGGCCTGTACCCACGGCCTGAGGCCGTCACCGCCGACGGCCAGCCAGTCTGCGGCCCCGACCGGCTCGACGCCCAGGGCCAGTGCGGTCTCGGCGTCGCTCCACCCGAGGGCGACGACCCGGCGGGGCTGCTCGGGGACGGTGACGTCGCCGAACGCGGTCGGGACCGTCACCGGGAACGCACCGTCCCCGGACGGGGTGGTCCCCGACGGTGTGGTCCCGGGCTCCGGTGAGCCGCATCCGGCCAGCAGCATCAGCACGATGAGCAGACCGGCGAACAGGGGGAGCATTCGTCGCACGGAAGGGCCGCCTCTCCACTTCATAGGTGACCCTCACTTCATCATCCCGGTACGGCGGACGGAAGAGCGGACCGCAGCCGTGTGCGCCACAGATGCCGCCGGGCGGCCGCACCGGGGCTCCGATGGCCTCGACCGTGACGGCTCGACTGCGGCGGGCTCAGTTCTGGTCGGGGCGGAGACCGTCGACCTGCTCGGAGCCGGTCGCGGACGGCTCCTGTGAGTTCCCGGGCTCGCCCCCGGCGGGGACATCGGCCGCGCCGGTCGCCGCGCAGGACTCCTCGACCGACTGCGGCCGGGCCGAGGCCGGGTCGGGGGTCGGCGACGCGCTCGACGAGGACGACCGGGACGACTGGGAGCTCGTCGACGGCTGCGTCGTCGGGGCGGCGAGTGACGGTGCGGTCCCGGGAGCCGGCTCCGGGGGCGGGTCGGCGATGGCGTTGCGGACGACCTCGCGCATGTAGGGGACGTCCGGGTCGGCGGTGACGAAGTAGCCCGTCGGGGAGTTCGGGTCCGGCAGCGACGGGTCGAACGCGACGCTCTCCAGCCGGAACCCCTCGTCGGCCAGGACGGCCAGTGCGGGCAGCACCTGTTGGGGCATGTCGGTGGCCACGTTGTCCCGGGTCACCGCGGCGATGCTCTGGAACCGGGAGATCAGCTCGGTCGCGGTCGTCTGCGAGATGACGGCCTGGATCAGGCAGCGCTGGCGGCCCATCCGCTGGTAGTCGGTGCCGTCACGGCGGGAGCGGGCGAACCACAGCGCGTCCTCGCCGCCCAGGGTCTGCACCCCGGGGCTGATGTAGCGGTCCGGGGTGACGTGCCGGCCGAACGCGGTGACGCCACCGACCGGGATCGGCTCGGGCCCGACGTTCACGGTGACCCCGCCGACGGCGTCGATCATGGAGGAGAACCCGGCCATGTTGACCTCGAGGTAGTAGTCCAGCGGCAGGCCGGTCATGTACGCGATCGAGGACTGGAGCAGGTTGATGCCCGGCGACGAGGTCGGTCCCGACGGGGCGATCTCCGGGTGCTGCTCGGCGTAGGCGTAGATGGCGTTGAGCAGGTAGTCGCCCGACAACGGCTGCGACGGGTCGTGGAAGCCGTTCGGGAACTTCTCCGCGGCCGGGCTGCCCGGCGGGAACTCGGCCCGCTGGATGTTGCGGGGCAGGCTGAACAGCGTCGTCCGGCCGGAGCGGGTGTCGATGCTGGCGACCATCATGGTGTCGGTTCGGGTGCCGGTCCGGTCGTCGCCGGCGTCGCTGCCCAGCAGCAGAACGTTCAGCCGGGGCTTGCCCAGCGCCTCGGCCGCCGAGGTCCCGCCGCCCTGGAACAGCGAGTTCAGCAGCCCGCGCTGGGAGTTGACCAACTCGACGCCGTAGCCGAACGGGACGGCGACCGCGAGGCACAGCAGGGCCGCGGTCCCGGTGCCGACGATCTTCTGGCCGAGCGGCATCCCGCGCGGCCGGGCCAGCGCGTAGGTCCGCGCGACCTGGGCGATCCAGGC
This sequence comes from Pseudonocardia sp. EV170527-09, assembly GCF_008369905.1. Taxonomy (NCBI): domain Bacteria; kingdom Bacillati; phylum Actinomycetota; class Actinomycetes; order Pseudonocardiales; family Pseudonocardiaceae; genus Pseudonocardia; species Pseudonocardia sp. EV170527-09. The sequence continues at coordinate 11,223 of NZ_VRMC01000063.1, read as the reverse complement.
GATGCCGGCGACCACCAGCGCGCCCGCGATGACGGTCAGCGTGGTCGTCGACAACAGGTTCTGCAGCAGCGTGGACCGCCGGGCAAGGAGCGCCACCGCCGCCAGCCCGACGACGATCGCGACCAGCGTGCCGAGGATCAGCCCGCCGGTACGACGACGGCGCAGCGCGAGATGGCCGCTGCCGGGCACCACGGTGGACGCCGCGGTGAGGCCGAGTGCGGCGGCGAGGGTTCGCCGCGCGGGGTCGGGCGCGGCCGACGGGCCGGCGGGCGGGGCCAGCGCGGTCTCGCCGTCGCCGTGGTCGTCGTCGCCGCTGCCGTCGTCGACGCGGCCGTCCCGGGCGGGCCGGTCGTTCCAGGATGCCGCGGCCCCGGCCGCTGCGGAGCCGGCCGCTGCCGTGCCTGCCGCGGCACCGGCGGCCAGGCCGGGGTGCGGCGGCCGCGGCGGGGCGGGACGTGCGGCGTCGCGCGCGGGTTCCGGTGCGGCGCCACCCGGACCGGCCGGGCGTGCGTCGGCGGGTCGCCCCTGCGGGCCGTCCGGCCTGCCGCTGTCGCGTCTGCCGGTGTCGGGCCGGCCGGGTACGGCGTCCGGGCGGACCGCGCCGGAGGACCGCGCAGCGGATCCGGCGGCGGCACCGGCGGCACCGGGGGCACCGGGGGCACCGGGGGCACCGCCGGGCCGGCCGCCGGAACGCGGGTCGGGGCCGCCGGGTCCACCGGGACGGGCGTCACCGGGGCGCCGGGGCCCACCCGGCGGCACCGGCCCGGGTCCGGACCGCTCCGGGCCGCTCGGGGCCGAGGGTGCGCCGGGGCGCGACGGTGCGTCCGGACGCGAACCACCGGACACGGCGCCACCAGACACGGCGCCACCGGACACGGCGCCACCGGACACGGCGCCACCGGACACGGCGCCACCGGGACGGTCGCCGGGCCGACGCGGGACGATCGGCAGCTCGCCGCTCAGCCGGGCCGCGCGGTCGCGCTCCTGTGGCGGGGCGTCGGGCTCGGACGCGCGGTGCCGCCGGTGCTCGGCGGCGGTGTCCGGCCGGCCGGGGACCTTCACGGTCTCTCCGATGCCGCGACGGGTCGCGCGGATGGACCGGATGTCGGTGGGCCTGCTGTCGCTGTGCCCACCACGGCCCGGGGCCTCCGACCGCGTCGAGCGGGACGTCCATGCGGCGGCCCGCCGGGCGGCGGCCCGGGCCTCGCGCTCGCGCCGGGGGAGCCAGGACTCGTCCTCGGCGGGACGCCCGGCTCCGTCCGGCCGGCCGGGACGCCCGCGATCGGGACGCGCCGCGGGGCCGGTTCCCGGGCGCTGGTCACCGGCGGGCGGACGCGGCGCACCGGTGGCGGGCGGCCCGGGACGTCGCGGGCCGCCCGACGGCTCCTGGGGTGTCCTGCCGGACCGGGGTGGTCTGCGGTCGCCGGGCCTACCGGACTGCGGGGCTGGGGCCCCGGCAGAGCCGGGTGGGGGAGCGGCGCCGCCACGGGGGTGCGGCGGCGGGGTGTCGCGACGGTCGTGCGGCGGGACCTCGGCGCGGTCCCGGGGCGGTGGGCCGCCGTGCCGTGCCTCGTCCCGCAGGTGCGGACGGTCGTCGCGGCGGGAGTGCTCGGGAGGGCCGGGTCGTCGTGGCCGGTCCGGACCGGTCGGGCGGGAGCCCTCCGGCGGTCGTTCGTCCACCCGGAGCACCCCCTTCACTGGTCGGCACGGGCAGGACGGCCGTGCCGCGCGGAGGAGCGGCACGTGCCTGCGCACCCGGCGGCGACGACGGCGCTCGGGTTCCGGTGAGAGTACTTGCCGTGATCACGATCTCGATGGGCGGCCACCCACCCGGGAGGGGCTTCCGGACAGGGGGGACACACCCGTCACTGGTAGGACACGAAGACCGGCGACTCCGGCCGGACGGCGTAGGTCTCACGCGGGGTGAAGGTCGGCCGGTCCTCGTCGATGAAGTTCTTCCAGCCCCACCACAGACCCTGCGGGCGGGGCGCGGCGTGCAGCGCGTTCCAGGTCTCGGTCTTCTCCTGGCGGGTGCCGTAGCCGTCGGCGTGCAGCACGGTCGCGAGCTCGCGGTGGGAGGTGACCACGGTCTGCCGGTCGGAGATCATGGAGACCCGGAACTGGTGGATCAGGAAGACCTTCTGCGGCAGCCTCTTCTCCCGCACCAGCCCGGCCAGCCACTCCGAGGTCCGGTTGATCTCCGCCGCGGTCACGGACCCGATCTGCGCGCCGTGACGCTGGCCCGGCTTCAGCCGCCACTCGGGGTCGAGCGCGAGCCCGACGTGCGGCTGCGCGAGCAGCTCGGCGTAGCGCTTCGCCTGGGTCGTGAAGTCGGTGGTGCCGGGCTGCAGGTCCAGCACCACGTAGACGCCGGCCTTCCCGGCCTGCTCGACCCACGGCCGCAGCTCGTCGACGCTCATCTCCGCGGAGTAGTCGCCGTCCGGGCCGGGGACGCGGTCGGCGACCGTCGTGATGATCTCGAACGCCGGCACGACGGGCTCGCGCACGAGCGGCTGGAAGTCGGCGGCGAGGTCCTTCGCGCGGGCGATCGAGCGTGGCAGGTCCTGCTCGCCGAGGACCCCCATCGACGGGGTTCCCGGGTGGCCGTAGAGCGCGGCCATCCGGCGGCCGGGGAAGACCTCGGTGCCACCGCCGGGCAGCTCCGGCACCGCGGGCGCGGCGGAGGTCGGCGCCGGCTGCGCGGGGGCCGGCGGGGGCGGCGCGGCCGGGGCCGGGGCGGAGGAACAGCCCGCGACCACCGCGCAGGCCGTCAGCAGCGCCAGGAGCAGCACCGGCGGACGTGCGCGCCACCCAGGGCGACGACGGTTCGTGACGGACAGGACGTGCGAGGACTCACCCGAGATGGACACCGGTCACCAGGCTAGGCGACAGGATCACGCCCGGCAGCCCGAACGGTCACCGGGCGTGTCGGTGATGCGACGGGCCGTGGCCCGCCGCGGTCACCTGCCCGGGGTCAGCGCGGGACGACGGGCCCGTCCGGGCCGTCCTCGGGGCCGCGCTGCGGCCGCGGCGGTCGGCCCCGCAGGATCCGCTTGAGGCCCGCGGTGTGCCGGCGGCTGACGGGCAGCTCGACCGCGCTCGGCCCGTTGCCGAGGCGGACGACGTACCCCGACCCGGACATGCGCAGCTCGGTGATCAGCGGCAGAGACACCAGGTAGGCGCGGTGGATCCGGACGAACCCGGCCTCGCCCCAGCGCTCCTCCAGTACCGAGACCGGGATGCGGACCAGGTGGCTGCCCTCGTTGGTGTGCAGCCGGGCGTAGTCGCCCTGAGCCTCGACGAACCGGATCGAGGAGCGGGGGACGAGCTTCGTGGTGCCGGCCAGCTCGACCGGCACGACCTCGTCGTCGGTGGTCGCGGCCGGGGCGCCCCGGCGGGCGACCGGTGGCGCGGCCGCGCCACCCGGTTCGGCGCCGTGGCGGGCGGGCGCCGCGGGCGGGCCGTTCTCGGCCCGCCGTGCCGCGCGCAGTGCCAGGGTGCGGTCCAGCGAGCCGGACAGCCGCTCGGTGCGCAGGGGTTTGAGCAGGTAGTCGACGGCACCGACCTCGTAGGCGTCGACGGCGCGGTCGTCGTGGGCGGTCACGAACACCACCGGCGGCGGGTCGGCCATCGCGTTCAGCACCCGGGCGAGCTCCAGGCCGTCGAGGCCGGGCATCCGGATGTCGAGGAACACGACGTCGACGGTCGGGGTGGTCGCGTCGGCCTGCGAGCCGTGCAGGATGCGCAGCGCCTCCGTGGCGTTCGGCGCGGTCAGCACGGTCTCGACCCGCTGGTCCTCGCCGAGCAGGTGCGCCAGCTCGAGCAGGGTCGGTTCCTCGTCGTCGACGGCGAGGACGGTGAGCCGGGTCCCCGCCGGGGCGGCGGGGGACGGCTGCGGCGGCTCCGGGGCGCGGAGCTGACCCGGGACCCCGATGGGCCGGTGGTTGCTCGCGGCGCCGTACCCGGGCTGCAGCACATGGCCGACCGGGCCGGGCGTCGCGCCCGAAGCGTGCCCACCCCGCGCGTGGCTGTACACGGCTCCTCCTTGCCGCGGGCACACCGCCCGCTGACCGGTGACTGCGGGCACACCGTAGCGAGACCGCGGAGCGTCACCGACGGCCGGTCCCGCCTCGCGCCCCACACGATCCGGGGTGGGCCGTCGGAGGGGGCGTGACAGCGGAGCGTCACGAGTCGTGGCTGCCGGTCGTGTCAGCGGCGCCGTCCGGCCGGGGGGATCGGACCGGGATCGGCGTCGTGGCTGGTCGGGCGGAGGGTCGAACCCTCGCCGATCGGACGGGCTGTGGTCGGGTGTCATTGTGGCACTCGGTGCCGAAACGCTACCGTGCGTGAGAACCGCCACGTGGGACCGTCTCGTATCCGGTCGGCGTGTCGGACCGGCCGTGACCGACGACGGCCGGGCGCACACCTCCGACTGCGAAGGGGCAGCCATGGCGAGCACGAAGGACTGGTTCGAGACGGTCGCGGAGGCGCAGCGACGGGCGCGCAGGCGCCTGCCGAAGTCGGTCTACTACGCGCTGGTCGCCGGCGCGGAGCAGGGGATCACGCTGGCGGACAACGTCGCCGCCTTCGACGAGCTCGGCTTCCGCCCGCACATCGCGGGGCTCCCGCCGCAGCGGGACCAGAAGACGACCGTGATGGGCCAGGAGATCGACCTCCCGGTCGTGATCTCACCGACCGGCGTCCAGGCCGTCGACCCGGAGGGCGAGGTCGCCGTCGCGCGGGCCGCGCACAGCTCCATCATCCAGAACCCGCTGAACCCCGAGCAGACCGTGTCGACGGCCATGGGGCTGTCGTCGTTCGCGTCCCGCTCGGTCGAGGACGTCTGCGCCGTCCACGACAAGGTCTTCTTCCAGGTCTACTGGGCCGGGTCCAAGGAGGACATCCTCGAGCGCGCCCTGCGTGCGAAGCGGGCGGGTGCCAAGGGCCTCATCGTGACCCTCGACTGGACCTTCGCCACCCGCCGTGACTGGGGCAGCCCGCCCATCCCGGAGAAGGTCGACGTCAAGGCCGCGCTGCAGTTCGCGCCCGAGATGATCACCAAGCCGCGTTACCTGCTGGACTGGGCGAAGTCCGGGAGGATCCCGGACCTGAAGGCCCCGAACATGGCGCCCCCCGGCGGCGGTGAGGCCCCCACCTTCTTCGGCGCCTACGGCGTCTGGTGGACCACCCCGTTGCCGACCTGGGACGACATCGCCTGGCTCCGCGAGAAGTGGGGCGGCCCGTTCATGGTCAAGGGCATCATGCACCCCGACGACGCCCGCCGCGCCGTCGACGCGGGCGCCACCGCGATCTCGGTGTCCAACCACGGCGGCAACAACCTCGACGGCACCCCCGCCGCGATCCGGGCGCTGCCCGCGATCGTCGACGCCGTCGGGGACCAGGTCGAGGTCGTGATGGACGGTGGCATCCGCCGCGGCGGCGACGTCGTCAAGGCGCTCGCTCTCGGGGCCCGTGCGGTCCTGATCGGCCGTGCCTACCTGTGGGGCATGGCCGCGCAGGGCGAGCGCGGGGTCACCAACGTCCTGTCGATCCTCTACAAGGGCATCGACGAGGCGTTGCTGGGTCTGGGGAAGAAGTCGGTCCACGAGCTCTCCCGCGACGACCTGATCGTCCCGGAGAACTTCACCCGCGTCTCGAAGTTCTGAGCGACCGGGTGGTGCGGGGCCCGGCGCGACCGGACCCCGCACCACCGTCGGCTCAGAGCGGGAACGTGACCCGGGTCAGCTCCTCGGCGCGCTCCCAGAGTGCCCGCTGCATCCGCCGGTCGTGCGAGGCCGCGGTGGACCCGACCGGACGCGGGTTGCCACGTGTCTCGCCGATGCCGTCCGGTCCGATGTAGGCGCCGCCGGGCAGGTCCGGGACGGTCGCGGCGAACAGCGTCGGCAGCGCCCCGGCTGCCGCGGACTGGGCGACCACCTTGTTGAGCACGCCCATCAGCGCGTCCTGGACGGACTCGGTGCGCGACTGCAGGTTCGTCGCCGCGTAGCCGGGGTGCGCGGCCATCGAGCGCAGCCGCGACCCGGCCGCCACGAACCGGTGCTCCAGCTCGTAGGCGAACATCAGGCAGGCGAGCTTCGACTGGCCGTAGGCGGTCCAGCGCTCGTAGCGGCGGCGCTCGAAGTTCAGGTCGTCGATGCCGATCCGGCCCATCCGGTGGACCACGCTGGACAGCGTCACGACACGGTCGGTGATCCGGTCGGCCAGCAGACCGGTCAGCGCGAAGTGGCCGAGGAAGTTGACACCGAGCTGGGTCTCGAAGCCGTCCGCGGTGCGGGAGAACGGCACCGCCATCAGCCCGGCGTTGTTGACGAGCACGTCGGCGGTGCCCTCGAACCCGGCGGCGAACTCGCGGACCGAGGTGAGGTCGCCCAGGTCGAGCCGGCGCACCGACACCGCACCACCGAGCTCGGAGGCGATCTCCTCGCCGCGCGTGGTGTTCCGCACGGCCAGCACGACGCGTGCACCGGCGTGCACCAGGGCCCGGGTGGTCTCCAGCCCGAGGCCGCTGGTGGCGCCGGTGACGATCACGGTCCTGCCCTGCTGGGGCGGGATGTCCGCCGTCGTCCAGGGGGCGGGTGAGGTCCGGAACACGGGAGGACTCCTTCGCGGGGGACGGGTCCCCAGGTCTACCCGTTCGGCCCGGGTCCCGCCCGCCCACACCCCGGACGGGTCAGCCCGCCACTTCGGCGGCCCGCCGGTCGCGCCGGGCCGAGACCAGGGCGTCGACGAGCAGGAACACGATCAGCGAGACCCCCAGCACCGGCAGGACCAGCCCGGCCGCCACCGCGGCGAACCCGACCACCGCCACCGCGGCGGGGGAGGGCCGCTCCCGCGACCCGGGCGGCCCGGCGAGGCCACGCGAACCGTCCGGCCGGGTCGGTCTGCGCAGCCACCACATCCGGTAGCCCCACACGACCAGCACGACCACGGCGCAGGCGAGCGCGGCGAGCGCCACCAGGTTGACCGTGCCGAACAGCAGGCCCATGTGTGCGTCGATGCCCCAGCGGGCGAGCTTCGCCGCGACCGGCCAGTCCGCGAAGGCGAGCCGGTCGGTGACCGTCCCGGTCGCCGGGTCCACGGCCACGGAGTCCTGCTGCGACGGCCAGCTGCGCACCGTCTGCTGGACCTTCCAGGCCTCCCCGGGGTCGCCCGGGGTGAGCTCCACCGGCCCGGCGAGGCCGTCGGCGCGGGCGGCGTCGAGGACCCGCTGGGCGACGGCGGGGACCGCCTGCGGTGCGACCGGAGCCGTCGCGGAACCCGCCACGGGCGCGGCCGCGTCGCCACCGGCGGCGGGCAGCGTGCTGCTGACCGACGGTGTCGTCCAGTCCAGGGCGGTGCGCAGCGCGCTCACGTTGGCCCCCGCGAACTGGGACCACGTCAGGCCGGTCGCGGCGAGGAACAGGAACCCGACCGAGGCCCAGACGCCCACCGCGCCGTGCCAGGACCGCAGCCGCGACCGCGACGAGCCGCCGGTCCGCGGCAGCAGCCGCTCACGTCGTCGTCGTACCCGGCGGGTCACCTGCACCACGAGGCCGGACAGCGTCAGCACGGCCAGCCACGACGCCGCGAGCTCGGTGTAGACCTGCCCGGGCGGGCCCAGCAGCAGCGAGCGGTGCAGGTTGTCGATCACCCCGCGGGCGGGGAGCCACTCGGCGTAGGTGTCGAGGGTGGCCCGCACCTGCGCGGTGTACGGGTCGACGAACACGGTGCGGCTGTAGCTCTCGGGCAGGTCGGCGTCGAACGACACCCGGGTCGTCGCGCCGGGCTCGCGCGCGGGCCGGATCTCGGTGACGGGCAGGCCCGGCTGGGCCGCGACGGCCGCCTCGACCTGCCGGGACAGCGGGAGCTCCGGTCCGCTGACCGGGGCGGTCAGCGCGTCGGCGTAGAGCCAGCGCTCGATCGGCGGCGACAGCGTGTAGAGCAGTCCGGTCAGGGCCGCGACGAGCAGGAACGGGCCGACGAACAGCCCGGCGTAGAAGTGGATCCGGGTGACGAGGCCCTTCAGGCCACGGAACAACGGGGGGCGCCCGGACGGCGGGACGGGAGTCCCGGGCCGGGTGTCGAGGCCGGCGCTCACCAGCCCGCCACCATCGCCGCGAGCATGACGACCATGCCGACGCTCATCGCCGCGTGGCAGGCGGCGTCGGAGCGCGCGCCCAGCCGGCTCACCGGTGCCGCCGGGGCCTCGACCCGCTCGGCGACCGCCGTGGTCGTACCCGTCGTGCCCGCTGTGCCCGTCGTCTCTGCCGTCCCGGCGGCTCCGGCCGGCGCCGGCCGCGTGGCACCGGCCGCCGTGCCCCCGGCGGGGTCGGCGCAGCCGCAGGCGGCGGGGTCGGTCGCGTCACCGGTCGCGCGGGCGTCGTCGGGGGTCAGCGGGTCCCCGGCGACGCGGTCGTGGCTCACCGCGCGGGCACCCCAGTACCCGGCGGCGGCCAGCAGCACGGCGCACAGCGCCACGGTCACCGCGACCGCCCACCCGGCCGGGCCCGCCGCGTGGGCGGTCCCGGACATGTCCATGGCGTCGCCACCGCCGTGGTGGGCGTGGGCACCGCCGCCGCCCGCGGCCTCCGCCGGCGAGGCCATGATCAGCGGCATCGCGGCCAGCATCCAGACCATCGCCGCGGCCATCAGCGCGTGCGCCGCGCCCGCGAGCCGCCCCGAGGGGCCGCAGGGAATCCCACGCGAGGCGGTGACCAGGAAGAACATGCCCAGGACACCGAACAGGACGATCTGGGTCCACAGCCCGGCGCTGCCGTACCAGGTCCAGGTCATGACGATCATCGCCGCACTCATCAGCAGGTGGGCGAGCTCGGCGGTGCGGTGCGCGGCGGAGCGGCGCTCCGAGACCGCTGTGGCCCAGCGGGCCAGGGCGTAGAACCCGGTGGCGGCGAACAGCGCCGTCAGGGCCCAGGCCAGGGGCAACGACGAGATCACAGGTCCTCCTCGGGGGCGGGGGAGGTGCGGGGGCGCACGACGGGAGTGGTCGCCGGCGCGGCCCGTCCGGTTCCCGTCGGTACCCCTCCGGTGGGTGCGACGCCGGTCACCTCCGCCGTAGGGGGACGGCAGGCGGCGGCGGGCTCGGGTGGAGCAGTCGGGTGGAGCGGGCCGGGGTGCGGCGCGTGCTCAGGGGCGGGCGGCGCGCCGGACACCGGAGGCGGGTGCCCCGGCGGTCCCGGTGCCGTCCTCGCCGAGGGCGCGCAGCAGGTCCTCGCGGGCCCGCGCGACCCGGGACCGGATGGTGCCGACCGGGCAGCCGCAGACCTGGGCGGCCTCGGCATAGCCCAGGTCCAGGACCTGGGTCAGGACGAACGCCTCACGACGCTCGTCGGGCAGCGCGTCGATCAGCGTCCGCAGCAGGACGGCCTCCTGCGCCCCCGTGCGGGGCACCGCGCGCTCCAGCACGTCCTGGGTGTCCTCGCCGAGGTCGCGCACGCGGGGCCGCCGGACCGCGGTGCGCACCGCGTCGACGGCGACCCGGCGGGCGACCGACAGCAGCCAGGTGCGGGCGGTGGAGCGGCCCGCGAACGAGGGCAGCGACCGCAGCGCCCGCAGGAACGTCTCCTGCGCGAGGTCCTCGGCGTCGTCGCGGCCGGCGAGGTGGACGAGGAAGCGGTGGACGTCGACCTGGGTCGCCCGCACGAACTCCGCGAGCGCGGCGGTGTCACCGGCACCCGCGGCCAACGCCCACGCCGTCACGGTGGCGTCGTCGTGGCGTTCGGGCACGCTGGTCACGGTAGCCGTCGCCCGTTCGGGGATGAAGCCCGACCCGGTCACCGTCCGCTCCGTGGGAACACGGTGCGTGACCGCACCGATGCTGTCCGGACGCGACCGCCACGGGGTGCCCGACATGTGGATCAGTGGTTTCGCGGCGCCTCCCGGAGGCGGCCCGCCGCGGAGGAGGACCCTGCCCGCAGGGGCGGCCGGCTCAGCCCGCGGTGCGGGAGGCGAGCAGCCGGAACGCCGGCGTCGGCAGCTCGGGAGCGAGGTCGACCACGCAGGTCCGGGCCAGGATCTCCAGCGTGCGCGGGCAGGCGCCGGGGCCGTGGTCGATCTCGGTGCCGTTCGCCGCGTACGGGTCGAACCCGGGGTGCAGCGGGTTGCGGGCCTGCAGCGAGCGCCAGTTCGTGTAGACGTGCCGCCCGGTGTCGATCAGCCGGTGCACGCCGCGGCGGGCCCCGAACTCCGCGGCCGCCTCTGGGGTCGCGAAGGCCAGCGCCAGCCCGGCGGCGTTCGCCGGGTCGTGGTGCGGCACCGGCTCCAGGTCGCGCCCGATCCGGTTCGACAGTGCCGAGAGCATGATGTCGCGGTGCCGCCTGCGCCGGGCGATCTGCGCACGCAGCCCGGCCAGCTGCGGCCGCAGCACCGCCGCCGACAGCTCCGGCATCCGCAGGTTGACCCCGACGATCAGGTCCGCGTCGGCCCCGGCGAATCCGGCGCGCTCGTAGCTGCCGACGTCGTGGTACATCGACGCCCGCTCGAACAACTTCGGGTCCCGGGTGACCAGGGCGCCGCCCTCGCCGGAGCGGATGTTCTTGTGCTGGTTGAAGCTGAAGGCCCCGGCATGGCCGATCGACCCGGCCGGGCGCCCCCGGTAGGTGACGCCGATGGCCTGGCAGGCGTCCTCGATCACGACGAGGTCGTGGGCGGCCGCGACGTCCATGATCGCGTCCATGTCGGCGACGTGGTTGAGCATGTGCACCGGCAGCACCGCCCGGCTGCGCGGGGTGATCCGGTCCTTGAGGTCGGCCGGGTCCATCGTGAGCGAGGCGTCGACCTCGACCAGGACCGGCACGGCGCCGACGGCGAGCGCCGCGGCGGCCGTCGACACCCAGGTGTAGGCGGGGACGAGCACCTCGTCGCCGGGGCCGATCCCGGCGCCGACCAGCGCCGCGACCAGGGCGCTGGTGCCGCTGTTGACGGCCAGCGCGTGCGGCGTCCCGAGGAACCCGGCGAGCTCGGACTCGAACCGTGCGACCTCCGAGCGGTCGCCGCCGGTGAAGCGGCCCAGCTCCCCGCGCCCGAGGACCCGGACCGTCGCGGCCATCCCCCGTGCGGTCGTCGCCATGGCGGCGAGTCCCATACCGTGCTCCTCCGGATACGAACCGTGTGAACCGGGCAACACGGTACCGGGCGGGGTCGGCACGGCCGGTACCGTGTTGCCCGGTTCACACGGTTCGTATCCGGAGGAGCACGGTATGGGAC
>NZ_VRMC01000518.1:0-261 GCF_008369905.1 Pseudonocardia sp. EV170527-09 | reverse complement strand
GATGGGCAGGGTGCCGTCGGCCAGCCCGACCAGGAACACCGCATCCCATTCCAGACCCTTGGCCGCATGCAGCGAGGCCAGCGTTACGCCTTGCACAGTGGGTGGGTGGCGCGCCTCGGCCCGTACCCGTAATTCACGGACCAGACCGGGCAGATCCAGTTCCGGCTGACGGGCGCACTCCTCCTCGGCGAGCTCGACAAGGGCACGCAGCGATTCCCAGCGCTCACGCGCCTGGGTACCGTGTGGCTCCTCCGCGGACAA
>NZ_VRMC01000517.1:0-261 GCF_008369905.1 Pseudonocardia sp. EV170527-09 | reverse complement strand
CCCCTGCCCTCTGCGGCCCGCTGCTACAAGCTCGGCAACGCGCTCGCACGCGCGATTGCATCATGGCCCAAGGACGAGCGGGTCGTGGTGATGGGCACCGGCGGTCTCTCCCATCAACTCGATGGCGAGCGCGCGGGCTTCATCAACAAGGAGTTCGACCTGAAGTTCATGGACAGCATGGTCAACGACCCCGCCTGGGCCACGAAATATTCGACCGTCGAGCTGGTCGAGCTCTCCGGCACCCAAGGAGTCGAATTGCTG
>NZ_VRMC01000516.1:0-261 GCF_008369905.1 Pseudonocardia sp. EV170527-09 | reverse complement strand
CATCTCGTCGCACAGTCGGGCGCGCAAGGCAGCTTGGATAGCGTCAGCGGAGAAATCATCAAGTCCCTTGAGCACCTCAACAGCGGCATGCTGGATGTCGTCGGCTCCTGCCTTGAGCTTGGCCACAGAATCCCCATCGAAGACCAGGGCGTCGTCGTCAGTCAGCAGGAAGGCCAGCTTGGGCAGAGCCTCGGACAACAACGTTAATCTTTCCCGAACTAGCGGCATCGCGGCGTGGATGACACAGCGATCCTCCTGGGT
>NZ_VRMC01000515.1:0-262 GCF_008369905.1 Pseudonocardia sp. EV170527-09 | reverse complement strand
TTATTAGACATCGAACGTGCCATATTCTCTGGTAAAAACATAAGCATTTCATCTCTTTTTTTCAGACCAAATAGAAAGCCTAAATAACATAAAATAATATTGATAATCATAGGTACAAATTGATTTAATATGGAATTACCTATCATTTCTAAGATAAAAGAAACCATCACTGAAATAAATAAACCAATAATTAAACCAATTGTAGCAAATAATATTTCTACCGCACTGCGTCTCATGATTAATTGTTCAAATTGTTTAAAAG
>NZ_VRMC01000062.1:0-35126 GCF_008369905.1 Pseudonocardia sp. EV170527-09 | reverse complement strand
TCGACCTGCCCGAACCCCGCCGCATCGTCGAAGCCACCCCCGCAACACCCTGACCAGCACGAACACCACCGCCTAGTGACACGCCCCGTCACCGGGCCAACCGGCATTCCCCCAGCTCAGACCCACTTTTCGCGAACTAGGCAGCTACCTGATCTGTGGAACCCCGGTCGGATGGCGACCTGGAAGCAGGCGGCCGACTTCGTGTTCGTGCAGGTCGGCTACTCGGTGGAGGCGTTCCTGCGGTGGCGCGAGGCCAACCCGACGGACCTGCCCGTCTACGCCGGTGTGATGGTCCTGGCGAGCGCCGGAATGGCGACCAGGCTGCGGGCGTCGATCCCGGACATCGACATTCCCGACGAGCTCGTCCACCGGGTCTCGGACGATCCGGCCGCGGGGGTCGACGCGGCGTGCGAGCAGGTCCGGGCCCTGCGCGACACGGGAGCCTTCGCCGGGGTGCATCTCGTCCCGGTCAGCCGGTTCCGTGAGGTGGCCGCCCGTCTGGAGCGCGAGCGACCGTGACCTCGGTCGGCCCCAGGTCTCGCCGGCCGGCCGAGCATGACGATCGCCTCGTCCCGTTCGAGTTCGACGGGCCCGCCGCCCCGCCGTCGCTGCCCGGGCGATGAGTTCCGCCGCCCCCGTCGGTCGACCATCTGAGCCACGTCCACCGAGGAGCCCCCATGTCCCGCACCCGGGTGCACAACCTGTTCATCTCCCTCGACGGCTACGCCGCCGGCGACTACGTGAGCCTCGACGCCCCCATCGGTGACGCCGGGGCACTCTTCGCCGGCTTCGACGGGCGGTTCATCCACGGGATCGGCGGTGTGGACGCCCCCGTCACCCTGGACCGCGCCCTGACCAGCACGTGGGCCCAGGGGATCGGCGCCGAGATCATGGGGCGGCGCAAGTTCGGCCCGCAGACCGGCCCCTGGACCGACGACGGCTGGCAGGGCTGGTGGGACGACGAGCCTCCGTTCCACACCCCGGTGTTCGTGATGACCCACCATCCGCGGCCGCCGATCGAGTTCGCGAACGGCACGAGTTTCCACTTCGTCGACGGGTCGGCGGAGGAGGTGCTGGCGGTCGCGCGTGCGGCCGCGGGCGAGCTGGACGTCCGGCTCGGCGGGGGACCCTCGACGATCCGCCAGTTCCTCGACGCCGACCTGGTCGACGTCATGCACGTGGTGATCCTGCCGATCGTCCTCGGCCGTGGGGTGTCCCCGTGGGAGGGGCTGACCGGCGTCGAGGACCGGTTCACCGTCGAGTCGGTCGCCTCGCCGAGCGGGCGCATCCACCAGTTCTGGAACCGGAAGGGCTGACACCCATGGGCCTGGTCACCTACTCCATGAGCGTGTCCCTCGACGGCTTCGTCGAGGACCCCACGGGCAGCATCGCCTTCGGCGACCCCGACGAGGAGGTGCACCGCCTGTCCAACGACCAGACCCGCGCGACGTCGGTGTTCCTGTTCGGCCGTGGCCTCTACGAGATCATGGAGGACTTCTGGACCGCCCCCGAGCGGGCCGACGGGCATCCGGTGGAGACGGAGTTCGCCCAGCTCTACACCGCCGTCCCGCGGATCGTGTTCTCCGACTCGCTGACCTCGGTCGGGCCCGGGTGCCGCCTCGTCCGTCGTGCCAACGCACTGGACGAGGTGGCCCGGCTGAAGGCGGAGACCGAGGGTGAGCTGGCCGTCGGCGGGCCCGGGCTGGCCGCGTCGTTGCTGGACGTGATCGACGAGTTCCGCCCGCGGGTGGTGCCGGTCGTCCTCGGCGGCGGCAAGCCGTTCCTCCCGCCCGGCGCGGACCTGCGGCTGCGGCTGGTCGAGCAGCGCGTGTTCGACGGCGGGACCGTGCACCTGCGCTACGAGCGCATCCGCTGACCCCGGTCGGCGCGCGACCCCGGGCGTGGTCGCCGGGCGGCCGGACGCCGTCGCGCGGATCCGGCTCGTGACGATCGCCGTCCGGATGCCCTGATCCGGACGCCGGAGATCCGCACTCGGACCTGTCGTCGACAGAAGTGCGACGCCACGTCGGTTGTCTGTAGTGTTTCCGCGGCGGATGGACGACGGAGGGCGCGACGATGCGGATCCCGGTGCACGGCACGACCCTGGCCTGCGACGAGTACGGCAGCGGCACGCCGCTCGTGCTCGTGCACGGGACAGGAGCGCAGGCCTCGTCCTGGGGCGGGACGGTGCACGACCTCGCCGCGGGCGGCCACCGGGTCCTCGCCTACGACCGTCGCGGCTACGGCCGTTCGACCCACCCGCCGGTGCGCGACTACCGCGTCCACGTCGCCGACCTGGCCGCGGTGATCGAGCACGTCGGTGCGCCCGTGCACGTGCTCGGCTGGAGCTCCGGTGGCAACACCGCGCTCGCCTGTGCGGTGGAGCGGCCCGAGCTGTTCCGGTCGCTGGTGGTCGCCGAGGCGCCATGGCACGGGTTGCGCGGGGCGACGCCGTCGCTGCTCGCGGCGCTCGCCCGCGCGAAGGTCGCCCAGGCCCGGGGACGTCGCCCGGAGGCGGCGGCGGCCTTCTTCCGCTGGGCGACGGGCTGGGCCGACGGCGGCAACGGCTTCGACCCGCTCCCGCCCGAGGCGAAGGGGGAGCTGTACGCGAACGCGCCGAGCGTCCTCGCCGAGCTGGGCGTCCACCCCTACGGGCTGATGATGGAGCACGTCCCGACCGCGCGGCTCGCCCGGATCCCGGTCCCGGTGACCTGGCTGCTCGGCGGGCGGAGCATCGGGTGGTACGCCGCCCTGTACCGCCGCGTCGCCGCCGTCGTCCCCGGACTGCAGACCGAGATCGTCGACGGCGCCGGGCACCTTCTGCACGTCGAGCAGCCGGAGGCGTTCGCGAAGGCCGTGCTCGCGGGGGTGGCCCGCGGGGCGTGAGCGTCAGGCGTCGCCGACCGAGGAGATGGTGTATCGCCGCACGTCCGCGCTCAGGATGCGGGCTGCGGTGTCCCCGTCCGGCCCGGAGTCGCGGAACGCGAGCAGCTCCTCCTCCGACGCCCAGCGCTCGAAGACGTTCACCCGCGCCGGGTCCAGGGTGTCCGCGGTCAGGGCGAAGTCCAGGCAGCCCGGCGCCGAGCGCGCGAGCGCGACCGCCCGCGTCCCCTCGGCGACGAGGGCGTCCCGATCGGCCGGGTCGGTGAGCAGGTGGCCTGCGACGATCAGCATGCAGGGGGGACCGTCGTGGGGCCCCGGACTCATCGGTCGCGCAGCGCGTCGTCCAGTGCGGTCGTCAGCGCGGCGACCCGGGTCACGACCCGCAGGTCGGCCATGGTGAGGGCGCCATCCTCCGGTCCGATCCGTGCCACCCCGGCACCTTCCCGCAGCGGGCGCGTCTGCACCAGGACCGCCCTGCGCACCCGGCGGCGGCTCGTCGCAGGCGCGTGACCGTTCAGGCCGGCCGGTACCGGTAACGCCCCAGGTACACGCAGTACCCGACGATCCCGACGACCAGCAGGACGAGCACCACCCAGACCGGTCCGACCGGCAGCCGCGGCGGGTCGCTGCGGGTGGCGTACACCGCCGTCACCGGGACGGCGGCGAGCAGCAGCAACGTCCCGCCGAAGGTGCGTCCCATGTCCTCGGCGAGCATGTGGCGCAGCCTCCCGACCCGCTGCGGCGCCGTCCAGTAGTCGCGGTGCGGCACCGACACCCGCGCCAGCGACCCCGTCGTGACCAGGCGGTAGAGCCCCGCCCCGATCCCGGCGACGAGCAGCCCGAACAGCGTGCCGAGCGCCAGGAACCCGGCGCGGGTGCCGAACGCGGTCGGCACGCCCGCGGGGTCGAAGTGCAGCGGCACCCCGTCCTCCGGCAGCTCCCCGGCCGCCCACACCAGGGCGAACGCGTAGAACACCGAGCCGGCGAGGAGCGGGAACCAGGGGCGCACCGCCCGGATCATTCCGGGTCGTCGGCCGGTGCGCGCGCCGTGGCGGGGGCGAGCCGGTCGAGCATCGCGGTCAGGGTGCGCCGGGCGCGGTCGACGGGAGCGCCGT
Source organism: Pseudonocardia sp. EV170527-09 (assembly GCF_008369905.1). Taxonomy (NCBI): domain Bacteria; kingdom Bacillati; phylum Actinomycetota; class Actinomycetes; order Pseudonocardiales; family Pseudonocardiaceae; genus Pseudonocardia; species Pseudonocardia sp. EV170527-09. The sequence goes on along the minus strand of NZ_VRMC01000062.1, from coordinate 31,128 downwards.
GCAGCGCGACCTCCGTGCTGAGCCCCGAGGTCAGGGCGAGCAGCGCGTGCGCGTCGGTGTCCGGATCGGTCGATCCGGCGTCGGCGACGACCCGGACGGCGAGGGCGCGGATCTCGTCGTCGCCGTCGGTGAGGATCGCCCGCGCCCGCTCGTCGACCTCGCGGGTGGCGAAGGCGGCGTGGATGCGCAGCGCGTCGCGGGTCCGCGGGTGTTCGCCGAGCAGCTCGTCGAGGATCGTCGCGAGGACGGTCCGATCCCCGCCGCCCACGGCCCGGGCCCTGGCCTCGATCCGTTCCTCCATCTGCCGGTGCGACCGGTCCAGGGCGTGCAGCAGCAGCGCGTCCTTGCTGGCGAAGTAGTGCTGCACGCGGCCCATCGAGATGCCGGCCTCGGCTGCGACCGAGCGCAGCGAGACCGCCTCGGTGCCCGACCGCGCGACGAGCGTGAGCACGGCGTCGGCGATCTCGGAGCGTCGGGCGTCGTGGTCGACGGAACGGGGCACGACGCCACCGTAGCAATGCGGTCACATTGACAAGACCTGGTGGGGCTGTTGCAATGCGAGTGCATTGCTACAGGGGAGGGCATGTGAAGACAGCACAGAACTTCGCCGGGATCCTCGGGGTGCTCCTCGGGGCGATCCCGTTGCTGCAGTACCTGATCACCGGCTGGATCGGTCTGTGGACGGTTGTGCTCGGCGACGCACCGGCGCTGCCGTGGGCCTACCCGACGGTCGTGCTCGTGGTCACCGGGGTCGTGGTCGTCGTGCTGGACCGGCGGGAGAAGGCGGGCTGAGCGCGTCAGTCCTGCAGCGGCGAGCCGTAGCGCAGCAGGTTGTTGTCCGGGTCGTGGTGCGCGCCCTCGCGCAGCCCGTAGGGGGTGTCGACCGGGGCCACCTCGCGGCCGCCGGCCACGGCCGACCAGCGGGCGTGCAGTGCGTCGGCGTCGTCGACGTGCAGGTAGGCGCAGCCCGCGGTGCGTGCCGGGTCGTGGTCGGGCAGCACCGAGACGTGCAGCTCCACGCCGCCGAGGACGGCGAAGCCGTAGCCGTCGTCGTAGCGCTCGACGGTGAACCCGAGCGCCCGGTAGCGGTCCAGCCACCGGTCGAGATCGGTGGTGGCGAAGACCGGGGCGACCGAGCGCAGCGTGGACACCGAGGCAGTCTGCCCGCATGCTCGGCGCCGTGACCAGTCGCCACGACGAGCTGAACCGGGCACTCGTGCACGGGATGCGTCCGGTCGTCGTCGAGCTCGCCGAGCCCGATCCGGCCTGGCCCGCGGCCTTCGATGCGGCGGCGGCCCGCCTGCGCGCGACGCTGGGGGAGCGGGCGCACCGCATCGAGCACATCGGCTCCACCTCGGTGCCCGGGCTCGCGGCGAAGCCGGTGATCGACGTCGTCGTGGCGCTCGACGATCCCGACGACGAGCCGGCCTACCTGCCCGACCTGCTCGCCGACGGCTACGACCTGCGGGTGCGCGAGCCCGGGCACCGCTGTCTGCGCGGCGCCGTCGGGGACCTGCCCGTGAACCTGCACTGCTACCCGCAGGGCAGCCCGGAGATCACTCGCTACCTGGTGTTCCGCGACCGGCTCCGCGCCCACGACGACGAGCGGATGCGCTACGAGGCGCACAAGCGCGGGCTCGCCGGACGGGAGTGGGCCGACATGAACCTCTACGCCGACGCCAAGGGCCCGGTCATCGAGGAGATCATCGGCCGGGCCGGTGGCCCGCCCCCGCCCTGAGCCGCCGGCTCAGCCGCCGGGACGCTCCGCCCGCTCGGCGAGCATCCGCTCGGTCGCGGCCCGCACCTCGTCGACGCCGATCTCCTCGACTCCGTCGGCGGTCACCGTGATCAGGTTCGGGAAGATCGCCCGGGTGAGGTCGGGCCCCGCGGTGGCGGTGTCGTCGTCGGCGGCGTCCCACAGCGCGTTGACCGCCAGCGCGATCGCACCGGCCCGGTCGACGCCCGGGTCGTGCCGCTTCTTCAGCGACGCCTCGGCGAACTGCGAGCCGGACCCGATGCCGACGTAGCCGGACCGGGCGCGCTTGATGCTGCCGGTCGGGTCGTAGGTGACGATGCGGACCGGGTCGGGGTCGGTCGGGTCGTAGCCGACGAACAGCGGCAGCGCGACGAAGCCCTGCATCGCCGCGCCCAGGTTCTCCCGCACGATGCTCGACAGCCTGCGGATCTTGCCGTCCTGGCTGATCGGGGCGCCCTCGACCTTCTCGTACTGCTCCACCTCGGCCGCGAACAGCGTCAGCATCTGCAACGCGTGACCGACCGACCCGGCGAACCCGGCGGCGGAGGTGTCGTCGATGCCGACGACCTTCACCAGGTCCTTCTGCGCGATCAGGTTGCCGGAGGTGGCGCGCCGGTCGCCGGCCAGCAGCACCCCGTCGGCCCAGGTCAGCGCGATGATCGTGGTGCCGTGCGGGACGTCCATGTCGGCGGGGACCCGCTGGGCGGGGTCACGCGGGAGGCGCGAGGGCAGCAGCTCGGGGGCGTGCGCACGCAGCTGCTCGAGGAACGAGGGTCCGGTCATGAGGGGGAGCGGGCTCCTTCGCACTGCGGGACGGGGTCGGGGCCCGATCCTTCCTGTCCGCGCCGCCCCGGTCCACCCGCGGTGCAGTGGCACACTCGCGACGGTGAGCGCACGGAGCCGGGCCGAGTCCTTCTGCACACGCCACGGGCTGCGGGTCCCGGTCCTGGAGGCCCCGATGGCCGGGGCCTGCCCGCCGGAGCTGGCGGCCGCGGTGGCCGCGGCGGGCGGCATGGGTGCGGCGGGCGTCGTCAACGACACCCCGGAGGCGATCGCCGACTGGGCCGCCCGCTTCCGCGCCCTCGCCGGGACCGCTCCCTTCCAGCTCAACCTGTGGATCCCCGACCCGCCCGCCGACGACGACGTGGGCCTCCAGACCGCCTATCTCGACTCCCTGGGCGGTGCGCCGGCTCCGCCCGGCGGCCCCGGGCCGGCGTTCTCCGACCAGCTCGCCGCCGTCCTGGCGGCCCGGCCCGCCGTCGTCTCGACGATCATGGGGCTGTTCACGGCCGATCAGGTCGCCGCGGTGCACGGTGCGGGCTGCGCCTGGTTCGCGACGGTCACGACCCGCGCCGAGGCCCTCGCGGCGGAGCAGGCGGGGGCCGACGCCGTCGTCGTGCAGGGGATGGAGGCGGGCGGGCACCGTGGCACCACCGATCCCGCCGACGCCGAGGCGGTCTCGGTCGGGCTGCTCGCGCTCGTCCCGTGGGTGGCCGACGCCGTCGGTGTCCCGGTGGTCGCCGCCGGGGCGATCGGCGACGGCCGGGCCCTGGCCGCGGCGCTCACCCTCGGCGCGAGCGCGGTGCAGGTGGGGACGGCGCTGCTGCGCAGCCCCGAGGCCGGGATCGACGACGGCTGGTCCGCCCGGCTCGACGGCCTGGACCCCACCGGGACGACGACCACCCGCGCCTACACCGGCCGGCTGGCCCGCAGCATCGCCACCGACTACGTCCGGGCCTGGACCGTGCGGGGCGCCCCGGCACCGGCGCCCTACCCCCACCAGCGCCGCCTGGTGGCCCGCTACCGCGCGGGTGAGCCCGGCGCGGTCGACCGGGTGAACCACTGGGCGGGCCAGGCCGCCGGACGCGCGACGACCGACCCCGCGTCCGAGGTGGTCGCCCGGCTGTGGCGCGAGGCGGACCCGCTGCTGCCGTGAGCCCGGCTCAGTCGCGGAAGGGGTCGACCATGTCGTCGAACTCGCCCTTCTTGGCGCCGTCGACGAACGCGGAGATCTCGGCCGGGGTGTAGACGAGGACCGGGCCCTCGGGGTCGCGGGCGTTGCGGACGGCGACCTGGCCGTCGTCGAGGACGGCGAACTCCACGTTCTGCCCCTCGTCGGCCCCGCCGGCCGGGCGACGCCACGTCACCGGGCCGAGATCTGCTGCGCGCGTACCGTTCGGGTGGGACATGGGGGGACCTCCGGATGTGTCCGCGGCGTCCGTTTGACTGCGGAGAGTGTCGAAAGACTGTGGAAGGGATCTTGCATCCGCAAGTGTGATCCGTGACGATGGAACGACTGACACGCTGAGGGGGCCAGAGAAATGCGCCGGTCGACGCACGGATCTGCCGTCGTGTGGGCGTCGTCGTGACCGCCGGACGGACGAACGATGCCGGTGCGCCCGACGTTCTGACGCTGACGTCGGTTCTCGACGGTCGTGCACACAAGGTGACCGACGCGGAACTCTGTGCGCCGCACTCGGTGCGGACCGGCCGATACGCGGCGCTGTGCGGCCACCTGGTGTCCCCGGCCCCGCTGATCGACGTCGCCGGGGTGCCGTGCGGCCGCTGCGGACAGCTCGACCCGACGCCCCCGGCGGACGAGGCGCCACGGCGGCGCCCCGCCCGCCGGCGCGGCTGGGGGCTGCGCCGGGTGCTGCCGGCCTGAGCCTGCGGCGCCGGCGCGGGAGTCGTCAGCGGGCGAGCCGCTCGGGGTCGGTCTGCTCGTGGCGGCGCAGTGGTCCCCGGCTGCGCCGCTCCAGGTAGCGGCGGCCCGAACGGATCAGCTTGGTCAGGGTGTTGGGGCCGCGGCGGCGCTCGACGGCGTCGCCGATCTTGCCCAGGAGCCAGGCCAGCAGCGGTGCACCGACCGCCAGCAGCAGCCACACGCGCAGGTGCCGGGAGAGCAGGGCCCACATGTTCGGACCGTCCTTTCACTGGAGGGGCGACGGAGGCGCCGTCGCGAACGCGCCGACAGTAGTGCGGCCCGCCCGGGTCCGCCCGCTGCGCGGTGACGGCCCGTGACCGACCCGCCACAGGATCGTTGTACGACGCGAGGGTGGGTCCGGCTGCCCCCGGCCGGGCGCCCGCTTCTGCGAGGAGGTACGCCCGTGTTCGCTCCGGGTCCCGGCGGCGTGGTCGTCGCCGTCGCGTTGGTCGTCGTGGTCGCCGTGCTGGTCAGCCCGGCGGGACGCCGCGCCGCGGTGGCCGCGCTCGGTTCGGTCGGGCGCTGGCCGGCGTTGATCCGCGCCGAGATGCGCGGTGACGCGCCGCTGGCCGACGGGCGTGCCGACACCGTCGACGCCGTTGACTCTCTCGACACCGTCGACGACCGGCACGACGACACCACGCCCGAGATGCCGGCGGTGCGTGCCGAACCGCTGCCGACGATATCGACGTTCCCGCAGGTGAGACGCCCGGGACGGTGATCACCGCCCGTTGTGGGGGACAGGACTGACGCCGGACCCCCGGACGCGGTAAATTTTCTTTTACCAGCGGGAACCCCCGGCTCTCCCTCGGCGTTGCACACGTGTGAGGGCCTGCCAGAGGTGGGCCCCGCACACGTCCGTCGAGGAGGATCCAGGTGCGCTCCACGAGCAACCCGGCGTTCCGCAACCTGCCCACACAGCAGCAGGGCGGCTACGCCACGTTCGACCGCTCGGGTGGCGGCATGATGGGCGGGGGCGCCGCCATGGCCGGCTCCCAGCCGTCCTACGTCGACCCGACCCAGGCCACGCAGGAGACGGGTCGCCCGATCACGGTCGACGACGTCGTCCAGAAGACCGCCATCAGCGCGGGTCTCGCGCTGGTCGCCGGCATCCTGACCGTGATGTCGGGGCTCTACATCCTGGCCCTGCCGGCGTTCCTCGTCGGCCTGGTCGTCTCGCTGATCGTCATCTTCAAGCAGAAGCCCAGCGCCCCGCTGACGCTGGTCTACTCCGGCGCGATGGGTGTCGCCCTCGGCGGCATCACCGGGATGATGCAGCAGAGCCCGGCCCTGCAGGGGATCGGCATCCAGGCCGTCATCGGCACCGCCGGTGTCTTCTTCGGCATGCTGGTCGTCTACAAGACCGGTGCCGTCCGGGTCACGCCGCGCTTCACCAAGTGGATGATGGGCGCCCTGATCGGCGTCGTCGTCCTCATGCTGGCCAACCTGGTCGCGAGCTTCTTCATGGAGGGCGGCTTCGGCCTCCGTGACGGCGGCCCGCTGGCCATCCTGTTCAGCATCGTCGTGATCGGCGTGGCGGCGTTCAGCCTGCTGATGGACTTCGACGCCGCGGACAACGCGGTCAAGGCCGGTGTCCCGGCGAAGTACTCCTGGTACCTCGCCTTCGGCCTCATGACCACGATCGTCTGGCTCTACATCGAGATCCTGCGCCTGCTGAGCTACCTGCGCCAGGACTGACCGGTCACCCACGACCCGGCCCGTGAGGGCCGGGTGCGGCCGGAATCGCCCCCTCCGGTCGCGCGCGCCGCGGACACCTCCGGTGTCCGCGGCGTCGTCGTGTCGGGGGTGGTCGGGCGGAGCCGGGAGCCGTAGCGTCGGTGCCGTGCCCGGGAACGACCCGGTCGTCACCGGGATCGCCGTCTTCCTGGCGATCACCTTCGGCCCCGTGGTGCTGGTGGGGCTGCTGGTGCACCTGTCCCGGCTGGTGCGCCGGGCCGCCGCGCGTCGGGGCCGTCCGGCGCCGCGCCCGACCGGGCCGCCACTGGAACGGCTCGTCGCCGACCTGCGCCGGCTCGACCGGCTGCGCCGAGGGCCGCAGCAGGCCACCCGGGTCCGGCGGCTGGCGCTGCTGGCCGCCTACGACGACGTCCTGCTCGACGTCTGCCGGGCCGTCGGCGTCGAGAACCCACCGCTGCGCGCCCACGTCGAGGCGGGTGGCACCCAGGGCGCGCTCGACGCCGACCGGGAGTTCGCCCGGATGCGGACCGAGGCCGCGATCGAGACCACGGGCGTGCGCATCGACCCGCCCGGCCACGCGGCCTGACCCCGTCGCGCGGACGGGCCGGCCCGCGCGGGTCGGGCCGGCCCGTCCGGGGTATGCCGTGGGATCAGGCGAGGTTCTCGATCACCAGCGCCATGCCCTGGCCGCCGCCGACGCACATCGTCTCCAGCCCGTAGCGGCCGCCGGTGCTGCGCAGACCGTTCATCAGGGTCGTGGTGATCCGGGCGCCGGTCATGCCGAACGGGTGGCCCAGCGCGATCGCGCCGCCGTGCACGTTCAGCTTCGCCTCGTCGATGCCGAGGTCGCGCGCGCTGGGCAGGACCTGCGCGGCGAACGCCTCGTTGATCTCGACGAGGTCGATGTCGTCGATCGTGAGGCCCGCGCGCCGCAGTGCCTGCTGCGACGCCTCGACCGGGCCGTAGCCCATGATCTCCGGCGAGAGCCCGGTGACGCCGGTGGACACGACCCGTGCGAGCGGGGTGACCCCGAGCTGCTCGGCCTTGGTGTCGGACATGATCACCAGGGCGGCGGCGCCGTCGTTGAGCGGGCAGGCGTTGCCCGCGGTGATCCGCCCGTCCGGCCGGAACACCGGCTTGAGCTCGGAGAGCTTCTCGTAGGTGGTGCCGGCCCGCGGGCCGTCGTCGGTGGAGACGACGGTGCCGTCGGGCAGCGTCACCGGGGTGATCTCCCGGGCGAAGAAGCCGTCTGCGATGGCCTGCTCGGCGCGGTTCTGCGACTGCACCGCGAAGCGGTCCATGTCCTCGCGCGACACGTCCTTGTACCGCGCCAGGTTCTCCGCCGTCTGCCCCATCGCGATGTAGGCGTCGGGCAGCAGGTTCTGGTCGCGGGGGTCGGTCCAGGTCTCGGCGCCCTTCTCCGCGGTCTCGGCGGTGCGGGCCTCCGCGTCGGCGAACAGCGGGTTGTGCGTGTCCGGCCAGGAGTCCGACGTGCCACGGGAGAAGCGGGAGACGGTCTCGACGCCGGCGGAGACGAAGACGTCGCCCTCGCCCGCCTTGATCGCGTGCAGCGCCATTCGGGTCGTCTGCAGCGACGACGAGCAGTACCGGGTGATGGTGGTGCCGGGCAGCGAGTCGTAGCCGAGCTGGATCGCGACGATCCGGGCCAGGTTGTTGCCCTGCTCCCCGCCGGGCAGGCCGCAGCCGAGCATCAGGTCGTCGATCTCGGCCGGGTCCAGCTGCGGGACCTGGCCGAGGGCGGCGCGGATCATCTGCACGGTCAGGTCGTCGGGGCGCATCCCGGCGAGGGAGCCCTTGTTGGCGCGGCCGATCGGGGACCGGGCCGCGGCGACGATCACGGCTTCGGGCATGGGACGTCCTCCTCCATCGCAGGTACCACTCCCATCGACCCTACTCGCCGGTAACCGATGATCGGGAGACGGCGTGACGAAACCGTCAGGGGTGCGCGGCATGCTCTCGTCCATGACGACGTGGGGAGACTTCCGGCGGGCCGAGCCCGCGTTCGCCGAGCTGTCCGAGCGGATCCTGCGGCGGGGGATCGCGCTCGTGATCGCGACGCTGCGGGCCGACGGGTCACCGCGCGTCTCCGGGATCGAGGTGGTGCTGGACGACGCGGCCGGTGACACCGAGCTCTCCTTCGGATCCATGCCGGGTGCCCGGAAGGGCTCCGACCTGCGGCGGGACCCGCGGTTCGCGCTGCACGCCGCGCCCGCCGACCAGTCCGGCGGGGACCTCGGCGACGGCGACCTGAAGGTGTCGGGCCGGGCGGTGCTGCAGGGCCCGCTCTCCGGGCCGGTCACCGGCGACGCGTTCCGCGTCGACCTGACCGAGGTCGTCTGGACCGGGCTGAACGACGCGCGGAACCGTCTCGTGGTGCGGTGGTGGACCCCGGCAGGCGGGATGCACGAGGTCTCGCGCGAGTGACCGGTGCGAGGATGCATGCATGCGTTACGTCGAGCACGTCGTCGACCTGGTCGGGAACACGCCCCTCGTCCGGCTGGGAGCGACGGCGGAGGGCATCGCCCCGCCGGTCCTGGCCAAGGTCGAGTACCTGAACCCCGGTGGATCGGTGAAGGACCGCATCGCCCTGCGGATGGTCGAGGCCGCCGAGGCCTCCGGTGAGCTGCGTCCCGGCGGCACGATCGTCGAGCCGACCTCGGGCAACACCGGGGTCGGGCTGGCGATGGTCGCCCAGCGCAAGGGTTACCACTGCGTGTTCGTGTGCCCGGACAAGGTCGGGGAGGACAAGCGCAACGTCCTCAAGGCCTACGGCGCCGAGGTCGTGGTGTGCCCGACGGCGGTCGAGCCGGACCACCCGGACTCCTACTACCAGACCTCCGACCGCCTGGTCCGCGAGATCGAGGGCGCCTGGAAGCCCAACCAGTACGCGAACCCGGCCAACCCGGAGTCGCACTACCACTCGACCGGCCCGGAGATCTGGGAGCAGACCGAGGGCCGGATCACGCACTTCGTGGCGGGGATCGGCACCGGCGGCACCATCTCGGGCATCGGGCGGTACCTCAAGGAGAAGTCGAACGGGGCCGTGACGGTCATCGGCGCCGACCCGGAGGGCTCGGTCTACTCCGGCGGTACCGGCCGTCCCTACCTGGTCGAGGGCGTCGGCGAGGACTTCTGGCCGACCACCTACGACCGCGACATCTGCGACGAGATCGTCGCCGTCTCCGACGCCGACTCCTTCGAGATGACCCGGCGCCTCGCCTGCGAGGAGGCGCTGCTCGTCGGCGGTTCCTGCGGGATGGCGACCGTCGCCGCCCTGCGGGTGGCCGCGACGCTGCCCGCGGACGCGGTGGTCGTCGTGCTGCTGCCCGACGGTGGACGCGGCTATCTCGGCAAGGTCTTCAACGACCGCTGGATGGCCAGCTACGGCTTCCTTCCTCCGTCGCAGGGCGCGACCATCGGCGACGTGCTGCGGCGCAAGGACGGCGCACTGCCCTCGCTGGTGCACGCCCACCCCAACGAGACCGTCGCCGACGCCGCGCTCTACCTGCGCGAGTTCGGCGTCTCCCAGATGCCGGTGGTCAAGGCGGAGCCGCCGGTCATGGCGGCCGAGGTCGCCGGCTCGGTCAGCGAGCGCGACCTGCTCGACGCGCTGTTCACCGGGCGGGCCAAGCTCTCGGACCGGCTCGAGGACCACATGTCCGCGCCGCTGCCGACCCTCGGCGCCGGCGAGTCGGTGCAGGACGCGATGGAGGCCTTCGCCAAGGCCGACGCCGCGCTGGTGCTGGAGGACGGCAAGCCCGCGGGCGTCGTCACCCGTTCCGACGTGATCGCCTTCATCGGCGGCAACGCCTGACCTGCGCCTGGTCGGACCCGCACGGGCGCCGGGAGTAGCCTCGGCGCCCATGCAGGGCTTCTCCACGCGCGCGATCCACGCCGGCCAGGTCCCGGACCCGACGACCGGCGCGGTGACGACGTCGATCCACACCAGCTCGACCTACGCCCAGGACGGCGTCGGCGGGACCCGCGGGGGGTACGAGTACTCCCGCAGCGCCAACCCGACCCGGACCGTGCTGCAGGACCAGCTCGCCGCCCTGGAGGGCGGTCGGCACGCGCACGCGTTCGGCTCCGGGATGGGGGCGACGGACACGCTGCTGCGGATCCTGCTCAAACCCGGTGACCACCTGGTCATCCCGCACGACGCCTACGGCGGCACCTTCCGCCTGGTCGACAAGGTGCTGTCCGGCTTCGGCGTCGAGCACACCCCGGTCGACCTCGCCGACCACGACGCCCTGCGCGCGGCGCTGCGACCCACGACGAAGGTCGTGTGGTGCGAGACCCCGACCAACCCGCTGCTCGGCATCGCCGACATCGCGGCGCTGGCCGGGGTGGCGCACGAGGTGGGCGCGCGGCTCGTCGTCGACAACACCTTCGCCTCGCCCTACCTGCAGACGCCGCTGGCGCTGGGCGCCGATGTCGTCGTGCACTCCACGACCAAGTACGTCGGCGGCCACTCCGACGTCGTCGGCGGCGCGCTGGTCACCGACGACGACGCGCTGTCCGAGCAGATCGCGTTCGTCCAGAACTCCACCGGCTCGGTGCCCGGCCCGTTCGACGCCTGGCTGACCCTGCGTGGTGCCAAGACCCTCGCGGTGCGCATGGAGCGCCACTGCGACAACGCCGAGCGCGTCGCCGAGATGCTCTCCGCGCACCCCGCGGTGGCCTCGGTGCTCTACCCGGGTCTGCCCGAGCACCCCGGCCACGAGGTCGCGGCCAAGCAGATGCGCCGGTTCGGCGGGATGGTGTCGTTCCTCGCCGCGGGCGGGCGCGACGCGGCGCTGCGGATCTGCGCGGGCACCCGGCTGTTCACCCTCGCCGAGTCGCTCGGCGGGGTCGAGTCGCTGATCGAGCACCCGGGCGAGATGACCCACGCCTCGACCGCGGGCTCGATGCTCGAGGTGCCGGACTCGCTGGTCCGGCTCTCGGTCGGCATCGAGGACGCCGACGACCTGCTCGACGACCTGCGGTCCGCGCTCGACGCGGTCCGGTAGCGCCGCACGGGCTCAGCTGCGCGACTGCTCCGGCGACGGCGCGGGGGGCTGGACCACCGGCGGCGGCGGGACGACCAGGTCACCCGGGTCCACGCAGCCACCGACCAGCGACCACGTGCCGTCGCCGCGGGCCTCGTAGCGGCCCGGGTCGGCGCAGCCCGCGTCGTGCACGGTCGCCACCGCGAGCGCCGCCAGTCCGGCGGCCAGCAGCAGCGGTGCCGTCGTGCGCAGACGCGTCATTCCCGAGTCCCTCCCGACACCGGACGCGCAGGGGACGTCACGCCCGGTGAGACACCGGCGAGGTTACCCGGGGCGGTGCGAGACTGCCGGTATGGCCGCCCCCGTCATCCCCCCGGTCACCGCCGACGACGTGCTCTCCGCCCGCGAACTGCTCTCCGACGACGAGCGCGCGGGCGGTGTCGTCGCGGCGTCGGCCGGCAACCACGCCCAGGGCGTCGCGCTCGCCGCGCGGCTGCTGGGCGTCCGCGCCACCGTGTACATGCCAGAGCGGGCGGCGCTGCCCAAGGTCGACGCGACCCGCGGCTACGGCGCCGAGGTCGTGCTCACCGGCCGCACCGTCGACGAGGCCGTCACGGCCGCCACCGGGGCCGCCGAGCGGTCGGGCGCGGTGTTCGTGCACCCCTTCGACCACCCCGACATCATCGCCGGGCAGGGCACCGTCGGCTGCGAGATCCTCGACCAGGTCCCCGACGCCGGCACGGTGCTGATCTCCGCGGGCGGTGGTGGGCTGCTCGGCGGGACCGCCGCGGTCCTGCGCGCCGCGCGGCCGGACATCCGGATTGTCGGGGTGCAGGCCGCGGGTGCCGCGGCCTGGCCGTCGTCGCTCGCGGCGGGTGCCCCGATGCCGGTCGGCGGGATGCGCACGATGGCCGACGGGATCGCCGTCGGCCGCCCGGGTGACGTCACGTTCGCCCAGGTCAACGCCCTGATCGACGAGATGGTCACGGTGTCGGAGGATGCCCTGTCCGCAGCGCTGCTGCACTGCCTGGAACGGGCGAAGATGCTCGTCGAGCCTGCCGGGGCCGCGTCCGTCGCCGCGCTGATGGAGCATCCCGACCGGTGGCCGGGGCCGGTCGTGTGCGTGCTGTCCGGCGGCAACGTCGACCCGCTCGTGCTGCTGCAGGTCATCCGGCACGGCCTGGTCACCTCGTCCCGCTACCTCACCCTGCACCTGCGGATGCCCGACCGGCCCGGCGCGCTCGCCGAGCTGCTGGCCCGGGTCGGGCGGCTCGGGGCCAACGTCACCGACGTCGCGCACTCGCGGATCAGGGGTGCGCTCGCGGTCGGGGAGGTCGACGTCGAGCTCAGCGTGGAGACGCGTGGGCCCGAGCACCGCGACGCCATCGTCGCCGACCTGCGCGAGGCAGGGCACGCGGTCGCCACGCCGTGACCCGCCCGGACACGCGAACGGGCCCGGCCGACCGGCCGGGCCCGTTCCGCGGGTGGGTGTGGATCAGCCGGTGAAGGCCTCCACCGACACCAGCGTCACCTTCATGGTCCCGCCGTCGGGCAGCTGGTACTCGCGGGTGTCACCCGGCTTCGCACCGAGCAGCGCCGCGCCGAGCGGGGAGTGCGGCGAGATGACCTGCAGGTCGCCGTGGCTGCCCTCCTCGCGGGAGCCGAGCAGGACTCGCTCGGCCTCGTCGTCGTCCTCGTAGCGGATCTCGAGCACGGTGCCGGGGGAGGCCTCGTCGGAGCTGGACGGCGCGGTGCCGACCTGGGCGGTGCGCAGCAGCTCCTGCAGCTGACGGATCCGGGCCTCCTGCTGGCCCTGCTCCTCGCGGGCGGCGTGGTAGCCGCCGTTCTCCTTCAGGTCACCCTCCTCGCGGCGGGCGTTGATCTCCGCGGCGATGACGGGCCGGTTCTCGATCAACCCGTCCAGCTCGGCCTTCAGCCGGTCGTAGGCGTCCTGGGTCAGCCAGGTGGCCTGGGTGTCCGTCACCGTCATCAACTCCTCCAGGAAAGCAGGACGTGTCGCCGCCGGGACGCCTGGCGCCCGGCGGGCACACGGGGGTGGCGGCTCCGAGCAGCACGCCCCGAGTAAGGAAAAACACGACCCGCCTGCGGGTCGTGTGGGGCTCACCTTACCACGGAGCGTGCCGCTCGTCGCAGCCTTTCGGTGAACGGGCGTGGGTCCCGGATAGTTCCCGCGGGGGAAGTATTCGCAGGTAGCAACGTCGACGACGGCAGGGCCGCCGTACCGTCCCCCTGGGCGGCAACCGCCCGTCGCAGACCGGTCCACCGGCGGGAACAGATGGCGCCGGCGACGGCGTTGCGGATTCCGGTGCCCATGCTCGGCACGGCTCCTGTCGGTCCTCTCTGCCAGGATCGTCCCTGAGCACGCCTCGCCGCCCGCCGCCGGCAGACCACCGGCGCGGGACCCGAGTCCGGTGACCGTGGAGGAACCCGCCCCGATGGCTACGCAGTACACCCCGTCCGCCCCGCGCCCGGTCCAGCTGCCGGCGCCCGGCGAGCGTCCCCGGCTGATGACGGTGCACGCCCACCCCGACGACGAGTCCTCGAAGGGCGCGGCGACCACCGCCCGGTACGTCGACGAGGGTCACGAGGTCATGGTCGTGACCTGCACCGGTGGCGAGCGGGGCAGCATCCTGAACCCCGCGATGGACCGGCCGGACGTCCTGGAGAACATGACCGCGGTCCGCAGGGACGAGATGGCCCGCGCCGCCGAGATCCTCGGCGTGCAGCACGTCTGGCTCGGCTTCGTCGACTCCGGCCTGCCCGAGGGCGACCCGAAGCCCCCGCTGCCCGAGGGCTGCTTCGCCCTGGGTGACGTCGAGGAGCAGACCGCGGCACTGGTGAAGGTCATCCGTGAGTTCCGCCCGCACGTCATCGTCACCTACGACGAGAACGGCGGTTACCCGCACCCGGACCACATCCGCACCCACGTGATCTCGATGGCCGCGTGGGAGGCCGCGGGCGACCCGGCGCGTTTCCCGGAGGCGGGCGCCCCGTGGCAGCCGCTGAAGCTCTACTACGGCCACGGCTTCTCCAAGGCCCGGCTGGAGGCCTTCCACGACGCGATCGTCGAGTCCGGTCAGGAGTCGCCGTACGCGGAGTGGCTGGAGAACTGGACGAGCGACCGGCCCGACCCCGGCACCCGGGTGACCACCAAGGTCCCGTGCTCGGACTGGTTCGGCCGGCGGGACGACGCGCTGCGTGCGCACGCCACCCAGATCGACCCGAACAGCAGGTTCTTCTTCACCCCGCTCGAGGTGCAGGCCCGGGTCTGGCCCACCGAGGACTACGAGCTGGTCCACTCCCTGGTCGACACCGAGATCCCGGAGGACGACCTGTTCGCCGGCATCCCCGTCGAGGTCGGCGGGGAGCGCCGCCGCGCCGGCTGACGGCGCGGGCCCCGCGGGTAGCCTGGCCACCGGCCCGTCCCGCAGCTCCGGGACGGTGCCGGTGACCCGGGAACCGGAGTACGGAGGCGCGTGGCGGTGCAGGTCGAGAACGTGACGGCTGTGGTGAACCAGGTCGTGACGGGCCTGCTCGTCCCGATGCAGGACCGCCCCCCGCCCCCCGGGCAGCTGCCCGAGTTCGGCAACGCGGCGCCGGCCGGGCTGGCGATCGTGCTGCTCCTGCTGCTCGCGACGGTCTTCCTCATCCGCAACATGAGCAAGCGCATCACCCGCCTCCCGGAGTCCTTCGACGGCGACGGGACCGCCGAGGGCGGATCCGATCCGGCCGCGACCGCGACCGACCGGGGCGAGCCCGGACCGGCCCGCTCCTGAGCCGCCGACCCGCGGGCGCGCGGGTCAGCGCAGCAGGACCAGCCAGATCGCGACGTGGTGGCAGGCCCAGGCCAGGACCGTCGCGGCGTGGAAGAGCTCGTGGTAGCCGAACGTCGCGGGCCACGGGTCGGGCCGTCGTAGCGCGTACATGACCGCGCCGACGGTGTAGAGCGCCCCGCCGGCGAGCAGCAGGACGAGCGCGGCGACCCCGCCCCCGGCCAGCAGCCCGGGCAGCACGAACACCGCGACCCAGCCGAGCGCGATGTAGATCGGCACCCCCACCCAGGCCGGCGCGGTCGGCCAGGCGAGCTTGAGCGCGACCCCGGCGAGTGCCCCGCCCCAGACGACGGCGAGCACCCACGTGGCGGTCGCCGGGGGGAGTGCCAGCACTGAGACCGGCGTGTAGGTGCCCGCGATGAACAGGAAGATCATCGAGTGGTCGAGGCGCTTCATCAGCCGTCGCCGGGCCGGGTCGACCCAGGTGTGCCGGTGGTACAGCGCACTGATCCCGAACAGGCCGAACGTGGTCAGCGTGTAGACGGCCGTGGCCACGGCCGCGGAGGTCCCGACGAGCGCCCCCGCGACGCTGATCAGTGCGGCGCACGCGAAGACGGAACCGACGAGGCTCCACAGGTGCAGCCAGCCCCGCATGCGGGGCTTGAGCGGGACGGACGGGGCGATGCTCACGCGCCCCGACGTTACGGGTCGAGACGGCGGGGGTCCCGTCCGGCGGACGAACGCCACACGCGGGACTAGGCTCCGTGTACGTGGCCCTCCGAGACCTGCTCTACACGGTGTACGAGCGCAGGATCCTGCGTCAGATCGCCGGGGCCGAGCGGCCCAGGCACGTGGCGCTCATCCTCGACGGCAACCGCCGCTGGGCGCGGGAGGCCGGCCTGGTCGACCCCGCGGAGGGGCACCGCGCCGGCGCGGCCAAGATCGCCGAGATGCTCGGCTGGTGCTCCGAGGCCGGCGTCGAGGTCGTCACGGTGTTCCTGCTGTCCACCGACAACCTGGACACCCGCTCCCCGGAGGAGCTCAAGGACCTTCTGGAGATCATCGCCGGGGTCGTCGACGACCTCTCCGGTCCGGACACGCCGTGGCGGCTGCGGGTGGTCGGCGCAATGGAGCTGCTGCCGAGCAGCCTGGCCGACCGGCTGACCGCGGCGGTCGCCCGTACCAGCGACCGCGGGGGCATCCAGCTGAACGTCGCCGTCGGCTACGGCGGCCGGCAGGAGATCGCGGACGCCGTCCGCAAGATGCTGCTGACCCAGGCGGAGGCGGGACGGACGATCGAGGAGCTCGCGGAGTCGCTCGACGTCGACCACATCGCCGAGCACCTCTACACCTCCGGTCAGCCCGACCCGGACCTCGTCATCCGGACCAGCGGTGAGCAACGTCTGTCGGGGTTCCTGCTGTGGCAGTCGGCCCATTCGGAGTTCTGGTTCTGCGAGGCCTACTGGCCCGAGTTCCGCCGCGTCGATTTCCTGCGCGCCCTGCGCGACTTCGGCGCGCGACACCGACGTTTCGGCGGATGAACTCAGATCGACCGTAACTCCCGGTCGACTCACTCGTTATCGAGGCTCCCGTGGAACGGGAATCCCCCTCGCCCAGGAACGGGAAAGGCCCCGGGAGCGGACTCCCGGGGCCTTCCGCGCGTCGCTGACGCGAGGTCTCACTTGCCGTGGTGCTTGCCACCGTCGATGTCGACCGTGTCGCCGTTGTCGGCGACGTTGGTGCAGTCGACGCTGTTGTCGGACGTGACGCCCGACTTGTTGTAGGCCTCGCTGAACAGGCCGCCCAGGGCGCCCTGGACCAGGCTGTTGCCGTTGAGGGCGGTCCCGCAGAGCTGCGGCGAGACGTTGATGTTGTTGTCGGACAGGTTCACCAGGCCGGCGCTGTTCTTCTGCGCAACGCCCTCGGAGTCCTCGACGGTCGAGGCCTTGGCCTTGGCCTTGGTGCTGCTGTCCTTGACGTAGGTGTTGCCACCGTGCTCACCCGCGAACGCGAGCGGGCTCAGCGCGACGAGCGACGCGGCGCCGGCCGCGGCAACGATTCCAGCCTTCTTCAGCACAGTCCGTCTCCTGTTAGTCGGAGAGCACGCCCGATCACGGTGCGCCACTCTCGGTACTTGTCGACGCTCGAACCGGGGAGCCCGCATCGACTGTGCATCACCCTAACGGACGCTTTCGCGTGCGACTATCTGACTCAACGTTATAGAGGCAGCGAAGGCGACCGGCCATTCGTGTACCTGGGGATTCGTCGACGCCACCGCACGGCGGCCGGCGTGGCGTGCGGGCGTGTCGACACTGAGACGGTCGGGGCAGCGAGTGGAGAGCCGTTCGGGTGTACCGCTCGCGGCGGCTCCGGTCGTCGGGAGCCGGCACGACCCGGCTCCGGGGCGTCGGATCTGGACGGGGCCGCCCGGCTCCGCCTCGGCTGGTTCGACCTGTCGGTGAGCATTCCGGTGTCCGGTGTCCGGTGTCCGGTGTCCGGTGTCCGGCACCGTCGTGCGCTCTCGAACGTGTCCGGGAGGAGGCCGGCCGGCGAGGCCGCCGGACCGTGTACAGAGCGTGATCACGTCACTGGTGAATCGGCTAAGCATCGGTGGCGTCGACACGACGGAGTGAACGCGGCCGCGCGGACGCGGTGAACGGTGACCCGGCGAAACTCCGGTCACTCTGGCGGGTGTCCGGAGGGACACGCGAAAATGCCCCGGAGCAGAAGCTCCGGGGCATTCTCAGATCTGCGAGGAGATCAGCCGATCGAGTCGCCGGCGCCGGCCTCCTGGCCGCAGTTGTCGGACTGGTCGGTGACCGAGTCGCCGGACTTCGCCTTGGCGTCGCCCAGGATGCCCAGGGCACCGGTGAGGCCGTTGAGGGCGGAGGCGTCCTCGACCGGGACCTGCACGCCCAGCACGTTGACCGGGATGTTGTTGTTGCAGGCCTGGATCGGCACGTTGAGGTTGTTGCCGTTCAGGCCGGCGATGAGGCCCTTGGCGTCCTTGTCGATGACGTTCTCGGCACCGTGGTGGCCGCCCTTGTGGCCGTGGTCGCCGCCCTTGTCGCCGGCGAAGGCGAGCGGGGACAGGGCGAGCAGGGACGCGGCGGAGGCCGCAACCACGATTCCAGCCTTCTTCAGCACAGTTTTCTCCTGTTGAGTCTCGAGTCCGCCCGAAGCCGGTCTCACGCGTGCCGGCACGCTGACGAGGGGGAGCCCGTACCGACTGCCTGAAAAGCTACCGCTGTTATTCCGACGAAACAAATCTCGTGACCCTATCGAGCTACACTTTCACTGACGGTTCCGATACTCCCCAAATAGGTTGTTCTGCCCCCGCGCGTCCGAGCCGTCGCCGTCCGCGGATCGTGCACCCTGCGTGGCCGGATACGTCCGAACGGACGCGTCACCGGCAGCCCTCGCGGTCGTTCGGTTCCGGGCCGCCTACGCTCCGGGGGTGGATCTGCTGCACGCGACGGCGGAGCTCGCGTCGCGGCTGGACCGGCTGCGGCCGGGGGTGCTGGACGGGCCGCCGCTGTACCCGTCGATCGCCCGGCGGGTGGCCGCGGAGCCGCTCCAGGACCCGGCGGCCCTGGTCGTCACGGCCGGGCGGCTGCGTGCGGAGGTCGCGGCCGCGGAACTCCCGGCCGGCCGTCGCCGGTACCTGGAGGCGCTGCTGGTCGCGCTGCGGTGCCGGGCCCGGCTGCTCGCCGGCGACGACATCGGCTACCTCGAGCAGGTCCGCGACCTGTTCGGGGTCGTCCCGCGTCGCAGCGAGCCGGACGAGCTGTACGAGGCGCACCGCAGGCTGGCGGGGGCGCTGCCCGGGCGCGGTCCGCTGGCCGCCCGGATGCAG
This sequence comes from Pseudonocardia sp. EV170527-09, assembly GCF_008369905.1. NCBI lineage: Bacteria > Bacillati > Actinomycetota > Actinomycetes > Pseudonocardiales > Pseudonocardiaceae > Pseudonocardia > Pseudonocardia sp. EV170527-09. The sequence goes on along the minus strand of NZ_VRMC01000062.1, from coordinate 12,311 downwards.
GACCACCGAGCCGCCGACGTCGTCCCCGCCGAGCGGCTGGCCGACGCGGTCGCCGCCGCCGTCGCGGAGCTGCGCGGCCGCACGCGCAACGCGTTGGGGCTCCCGGCCGACGAGCGTGCCGACGTCGGCCTCGTCGGCGCCCGTCCCTGGACGGCGTTCACCCGCTACCGCGGCGGGCTGCACAGCCGGATCTCGGTCGCGACGACCGGCCGGGTGCGCGCCGGGTCGCTGCTGCCGTTGCTCGCCCACGAGGTCTATCCCGGCCACCACCTGCAGTACTGCCGGGCCGAGATCGCGTCGGCGCGGCACCCGGAGCTGGCGCTGCGACTGGTCCACAGCCCACAGGGGCTCGTCGCGGAGGGCGCGGCGGAGGCCGCCGTCGACGTGGTGCCCGGCCCCGGCTGGGGCCTGGTCGCCGAACGCGTCCTCGCGGGCGTCGGCGTGCACCTCGACGGCCCGGCCGCGGAGCGGATCGAACGGGAGCTGGACCTGCTCGGCCGGGTCCGGCTCGACGCCACGCTCATGCGCCACGTCGACGGCGCCGGCCCCGACGCGGTGCTCGCCCACCTGTCCCGATGGCTGCTGGTCGACGACGACCGGGCGCGGCGGATGCTCGACTTCCTCGACCATCCCCAGTGGCGCACCTACCCGGTCACCTACGCCGAGGGCGGCCCGCTCGTGCGCGCCCGGCTCGCCGCGGCCCCGGACGGTCCCGCCGCCGCGCTGGCGGCCCTGCTCGACACCCCGGTCCTGCCGTCGGATCTGGTCACCGACGGTGGCACCGGACGCGGCCCGGATCGCGTCGGACCACCTCCGGCAGCGGTCGGGTTGCTCCGTACGCCGGTCTCCGACTGAGCCGAACGGCTCGCAGCCGAACGAGGTGTCTGTACCCGACTCGACGCCGGACGGTACCGATCACACGATGAACGGCACGTTACGACTGTTCCATCAGGGGTCAACGTCGCGATCCGACGGAGCGTTGCTATTGACCGCACGAGGGTGACCACTAGTAGCGTCCATGTCGACGGGCTGTACCCGATGCGGCCCGTTCGGGAGGCCCTGGAGTGGTGTCACACGCACCCGAGAGGGCCGGCACCCGGCCCTCGCGGGCGTGCCGGCCGGAGGACCGCCATGGTCCCTCCGCGTCGTCGCGGCCCGCACCAGGGCCGGCCGGCCCGACGCAGAGCAGGTGCGGTGCCGCGCCTGCGAGGGAGCACCCGTGACCGATCGTCGTCCCGCCCTCACCGACCCGACCCCCGCACCGCAGGGGTCCGTCGGGGACGCACCGGCAGGTACCACCCGCTGCTACGTGCTCGACACGTCCGTGCTGCTGTCCGACCCCTGGTCGCTGCAGCGCTTCGACGAGCACCAGGTCGTCCTGCCGCTCGTCGTCATCAGTGAGCTGGAGGCCAAGCGTCACCACCCCGAACTGGGCTGGTTCGCCCGGACCGCGCTGCGCCAGCTCGACGAGCTGCGCGTCAGGTACGGCCGTCTCGACGCACCCGTGCCGATCGGCGAGTCCGGCGGCACGTTGCACGTCGAGCTGAACCACTCCGACCCCACGGTCCTGCCGGCCGGGTTCCGCACCGACTCCAACGACTCGCGGATCCTGGCCTGCGCGCTGAACCTGAAGGCGGACCCGTCCGTGCCGCCGGACGTCACGCTGGTCACCAAGGACATGCCGTTGCGGGTCAAGGCCGCCGCGGTCGGTCTGGACGCCGACGAGTACCACGGCCAGGACGTGCTGTTCTCGGGCTGGACCGGCATGACCGACCTGGAGGTGACCGCCGAGGACGTCGACGCGCTGTTCCGCGACGGCGTCATCGACCACGACGAGGCCCGCGACCTGCCCTGCAACACGGGGTTGCGGCTGATCGGGGCGTCGAACGCGCTCGGGCGGGTCACCGCGGACAAGCGGGTCAAGCTGGTGCGCGGGGACCGGGAGGCGTTCGGGCTGCACGGCCGTTCCGCCGAGCAGCGGATCGCGCTGGACCTGCTGCTGGACAACGAGGTCGGGATCGTGTCCCTCGGCGGACGCGCCGGGACGGGCAAGTCGGCGCTCGCGTTGTGCGCGGGCCTGGAGGCGGTGCTGGAGCGACGGCAGCACCGCAAGATCGTGGTCTTCCGGCCGCTCTACGCCGTCGGCGGGCAGGACCTCGGCTACCTCCCGGGCAGCGAGGTCGAGAAGATGCAGCCCTGGGCGCAGGCGGTCTTCGACACCCTGGGGGCGATGGTCAGCCAGGACGTCATCGACGAGGTCATCGCCCGCGGCCTGCTGGAGGTCCTGCCGCTGACCCACATCCGCGGCCGGTCGCTGCACGACACGTTCGTGATCGTCGACGAGGCGCAGTCGCTGGAGCGCAACGTGCTGCTCACGGTGCTGTCGCGGCTCGGGACGGCGTCGCGCGTCGTGCTCACCCACGACGTCGCGCAGCGCGACAACCTCCGCGTCGGACGGCACGACGGCGTCAACGCCGTCATCGAGAAGCTGAAGGGCCACCCGCTGTTCGCGCACGTCACGCTGACCCGCAGCGAGCGCTCGCCGATCGCCGCGCTGGTCACCGAGATGCTGGAGGGACCCAACTCCTGACGACGGCACACGGCCCCCGTCGGCGGTCGCCGACGGGGGCCGTGGTGTGTCTCAGTCGAACAGGTCCGGGTCGGTACGGACGACCTCGTCCCACAGCGGCTGGTAGGAGAACCAGCCGGCGTACGGCGTGCCGGTCTGCTCGGCGGTGAACCGCGCGTTGGCGTGGTCGACGAGTGTCGGCGTCCCCGCGGCCTCGGCCAGCAGCTGCGCCTGGCAGTTGCGCTCGGTCGAGATGAACCACCAGGCGGCCTCGGCGACCGTCTCGCCGACGGAGAAGATCCCGTGGTTCTGGTGGAAGACCATCCGCCGGCCGGTCAGGCCGCGGGCCAGGGCCCGGCCCGCCTCCGGGTCGAGCACGACCGCGCCGGCACCCTCGTGGACGACGCCGTGGTTCTCGTAGAGGGCGCAGGCGTCCTGGGTGATGGGGTCCAGCGGCCGGCCCAGCGACGACCACGCCTTGCCGTACACCGAGTGGGCGTGCGCGGCCGCGACGACGTGCGGGTGCGCCTCGTGGGCGGCCGAGTGGATGACGAACCCGGCCTGGTTCACCGGGCGGTTCCCGTGCCGGACCGTGCCGTGGTGGTCGACCATGATCAGGTCCGAGACCCGGATGTGCCGGAAGCTCATGCCGAACGGGTTGACCCAGAACATCTCCGGGTCCTCCGGGTCGCGCACGGTGATGTGCCCGGCGACGCCCTCGCCGAAGCCGAAACGGCCGAAGATCCGGAACGCCCCGGCGAGCTGCTGCTTGCGGTGCAGGCGTTCCTCGGCGGAGGTGGCGAACGTCGGTGGGACGGGCAGACCGCCGGTACCGCCGCCGCCGAGGGCGGCGGTACCGGAGCTGCTGGTGGTGGTGTCCTGCGTGGGGGCGGTCATGACCCGACCGTGCGCCGGATCACGCGCCGGGTCAAGGGGTGGTTCAGAGGCCGTGCGGCGTGCCCTCGGTGAACCCGGCGGTGGTCTGCACCCCGACGACGGAGCGCTCGTGCAGCTCGTCGACCGAGCGGGCACCGGCGTAGGTGCACGCGGAGCGGACGCCCGAGCAGATCTCGTCGAGCACGTCCTCCACGCCGGGGCGGTCCGGGTCCAGCCGCTGACGCGAGGACGAGATGCCCTCCTCGAACAGCGCCTTGCGGGCCCGGTCGAACGCGTTGTCGCTGCGGGTGCGTGCGCTGACCGCGCGCTTGGACGCCATCCCGAACGACTCCTTGTACGCGCGGCCGTGCTCGTCGCGCAGCAGGTCTCCGGGGGACTCGTAGGTGCCCGCGAGCCAGGAGCCGATCATCACCGACGCCGCGCCGGCGGCCAGGGCGAGTGCGACGTCGCGCGGGTGGCGCACCCCGCCGTCGGCCCAGATCACGGCGCCGCGCTCGCGGGCCGCGGCGGCGCACTCGGCGACCGCGGAGAACTGCGGGCGCCCGACGCCGGTCATCATCCGGGTCGTGCACATCGCACCGGGGCCGACGCCGACCTTGACGATGTCGGCGCCCGCCTCGACCAGGTCGGCGACACCCTCGGCGGTGACCACGTTGCCGGCGGCGACCGGGACCGTGGCCCCGGCCTCGTCGACCACACGGCGGACCGCGCCGAGCGCGTCGGCCATCTTCTCCTGGTGGCCGTGCGCGGTGTCGACGACGAGGACGTCCACCCCGGCGTCGAGCAGGGCCTTCGCCTTCACCGCGACGTCGCCGTTGATGCCGATCGCGGCCGCGGTGCGCAGCCGGCCGGCGCCGTCGAGGGCGGGGGAGTAGATCCCGGCGCGGATCGCGCCGAGCGGGGTGAGCAGGCCGGCGAGGCGGCCGTCGCCGTCGAGGCCGAGTGCGACGGCCTTGCGGCGGGTGTCGAGCTGCTCGAACACCTCGCGCGGCTCGGTGCCCAGCGGCAGCGCCAGCGGGTCCGCGTCGAGGACGTCGGCGAGGCGGGTGAAGCGGTCCACCCCGGCGCAGTGCGCCTCGGACACGGTGCCGACCGGGCGGCCGCCGTCGTCGACGACCACGACGGCGTCGTGGGCCCGCTTGGGCAGCAGGTTCAGCGCGTCGGCGACCGCGTCGGAGGTGCGCAGCACCAGCGGGGTGTCCCACACCGGGTGCCGGGACTTGATCCAGGACACGATCTCGGCGACGGCATCGGTCGCCACGTCCTGCGGGAGCACGGTCAGCGCGCCGCGCCGGGCGAGCGTCTCGGCCATCCGGCGTCCGGCGACGGCGGTCATGTTCGCCGCCACCACCGGCACCGTGGCCCCGGAACGGTCCGGGGCGGTGAGGTCCACGTCGAAACGGGACGTCACGGTGGAACGGCGTGGGACGAGGAAGACGTCGTCGTAGGTCAGGTCGTGCTCGGGCCGGCGGTCGTCGAGGAAGCGCACGATATCGGGATGCTACGCCTCGGGGCGTTGTCACGCGTCCGTCATGTGAGGGGAACCGCCGGGCAACCCCGTGTGCCTAACGTCGGGTACATGCCGGTGCCGTCGCCGAACCCTCGTGTGCGTGCCGCAGACGTGCGCCGGCTCCGTGACCTCCTGCGCATCGCGGTGGCCGGGGGCGGGCGCCCCGGGGGGCTGCTGCCCGGCGAGGACGAGCTGATGGTGCGCCACGCCGTGCCGCGCGCCGTCGTCCGGGCCGCCCTGGGTCTGCTGGGCGAGGAGGGGCTGCTGCGGCCGGGGCCGACCGGGTACCGGATCGTCGCCCGCCCGCACTACCCCGGACGGGCCGCCGTCACGGGCACGGGCACCCGCCTCCCGCGCTGGCTGGAGCGCACCGGGATCGCCGCGCCCGACGTGCTCGCCGAGTGGCTCGGTGTGCCGGTCGGGGCGCCGTGCCTGCGCACCGAGTGCGTCTCGGCGACGGCCGGTGGCGGCGCGGTGCTGGAGACCCACTACGTGACGACCACGGCCGCGGCGCGGCTGCTCGCGGTGCCCGGGACCGGTCCCTTCGACCAGCAGCTGACCGAGGCAGGATTGCACCCGGTGTGGGCGGACACCCGCTCCGGCCCGGTGCCCGCCGACCCGGACTCCGCGTCGCTGCTCGGCGTCGCCGCCGGTGCCCCGCTGCTCGGAGCCGAACGCACCCTGACCGGCGGCGACGGTCGCGTCCTCGCCGTCAGTGTGCTGCGTGCCGACCCGACCAGGACGGTGACCGCGGCCCGCGACGGCGCCGGGTCGGCTCAGTCGGACAGCAGCGCCCGCACCGTGTCGAGGGAGTCGGCCTCGGCCGGGGTCTTGTCCGGCCGGTAGCGCAGCACCCGGGCGAAGCGCAGCGCCACACCGCCGGGGTAGCGGGTGCTGCGCTGCGCGCCGTCGAGCGCGATCTCCACGACCAGCTCCGGGCGCAGGTGCACCACCCCCGGCTCCCGGGACGTCTCGTAGTCCGGGAAGGTCGCGGTCTGCCAGGCCAGCAGCTCGTCGGTCATGCCCTTGAACGTCTTGCCGACCATCACCGGCTCCCCGCCGTCCGGGTCGCGGGCGCCGAGATGGATGTTCGACAGCGACCCGGTGCGCCGCCCGTAGCCCCACTCGGCGCCCAGCACCACCAGGTCCAGGGTGTGCACCGGCTTGACCTTCTGCCAGGCCTTGCCGCGCCGACCGGCCGCGTACGGCGCGGCCAGGTCCTTCACGACGACGCCCTCGTGCCCCGCCGTCAGCGCCTCTTCGAGAACCGCGGCCGCCTGTGCCGGTGACGGCCGCCGTACCCCCGGCATCCGCAGCGCGGCATGGACGTCGGCGGCCAGCAGCCCGGCGAGCGCGTCCAGCCGGACCTCGGTGGGCTCGTCGACGAGATCGCGACCGTCGAGGTGGAGCAGGTCGAAGAAGAACGGCGACAGCATCACCTCGCCGCCGGACTCCTCGGTCCCGAACCGGCTCATCGTGTCCTGGAACGGGCGGGGGCGGCCGTCGTCGTCGAGGGCGAGGGTCTCGCCGTCGAGCACCGCGGTGTCACACGGCAGCCCACGGACCAGATCCACCATCTCGGGCACGCGAGCGGTGATCTCGCGCAGCGTCCTCGTCCACACCCGCACCTCGTCGCCGTGGCGGTGCACCTGGATGCGGGCGCCGTCCAGCTTGTGCTCGACGGTCACATCGGCGCCGAGCCCGGCCAGCGCGGCGTCGAGCGAGTCACCGGGGGAGGCGAGCATCGGCCGGACCGGTCTGCCCACCTCCAGAGCCACCCCGGCGAGTGCCTCCTCGCCGCCGGTCAGCGCGGTCGCCGCCGTCTCGGGGAGCCGCCCGGACAGCATGAACGCCCGCCGCACCGACGCCGCCGGCACCTCGGCCGCGGCGGCGACGGCGTCGACCATCAGCCCCTCCAGCGCGCCCTGGCGCAGCTCGCCGGTGAGCAGGCGGTGCAGGAACCGCTGCTCCTCGACGGTGGCGGCGCCGTACAGCTCGGTGAGCAGCTCACGGCGCCGGGCCGCCGAGCCCGCCCCGGCGGTGCCGGCCAGCTCGTCGAGGAGGACGTCGACCCGCTCCACCGTCAGCGACGGCCCCGCCGCGGCCGGCACGTCGACGCCCGACAGGGTCCGCCAGCCGGTGCCGATCCGGCCCTGCCGGGGCACTCCGGACAGCCACGCGACGACCGGCACGATCTCGGCCGGCGTGGCGACGCGCAGCAGCCCGGCGAGTGCGGCGGTCTTCTCCTTCCGCGCGCGGGTCGCCCCGACCGCGGCCGAGGTGGTGACGACGTCGGTGAACAGCACCGGGCCAGTGAAGCAGCGACCCCCGACACCCCGCGCGTCGTCGGGTCAGGCGGTGTGCACGACCTGCGGTGCCGGGGTGGGACGCGGGCCGCCCGCGGGCGGCAGGATCGCGCGGCGCCACAGCTCGGCGACCGGGACGACCCCGCGGCAGGTGCCGTCCGGTGCGACGACGACCAGGTCGTCGTAGCCGCGGGCCGGGTCGCCGGCCAGACCGATCTCCATCGCGCGGTGCAGCGGGGTCCGCTCGTCGACGGTCCGCGGCGGGTCCGCCAGCTCGGCCGCCGGCTTCTCGGCCCACAGCGCGTGGCCGAACCTGCCCGCCAGCTGGAGCAGGACACGGCTGCGGTCGAGGTAGCCGACCGGCCGGTGCGCCCGGTCGACCAGGACGATCCCGGCCGACTCGGGGCGGGCGCGCAGCACCTCGCGGGCAGTGTCGCCGACGGCGTCGTCGGGCAGGGTCACGGCCGGTACGGCGAGCCCGCGCACCGGGGGACCGGCCGGCCGGGGCGTCGCGGGGCGCTCGGGGACCGACGGTGTGACCCCGGTCGGTGTGACCCCGGGCGGTGCGGACCGGGGCGTGAACGGCTGCGGCACCGCGCTCAGCAGGCCGAGCAGCTCCGCACGGGTGGCCGGGTCGGCCTCGGGGACGGCGCGCGCCCCGCCCAGCAGCGGGCCCTGGGCGAGGGCGACGCCGGTCACGAACAGTCCGACCAGCCGTCCCGCGTCGTGGACCCCGGTCGCGGCGACCGGTGCCCCGGCCGTGCGGGACACCTCGAGCACCGCGCGGACGGCGGCCCCCGTGCCCGCGTCGAGCACCCCGCCGCAGAGGTCGGGCTCCAGCTTCACCACGTCCGGTCGGACGGCGGCCACCACCTCGGGCCCGAACGCGCGCCCGGCCCCGTCGAGCCCGATCCGGAATCCCCACCGCCGCAGCTCGGCCAGTGCCGGGACGAGGTGCTCGGCCGGCGCCGCGGCGGCGATCGGTGGCCCCACCTCCAGCAGCGGGGCCACCGGGTCGGTGGCGTCGCCGAGCATCCCGCGCAGCCGCTCCCGCGCGTGCAGGACGGTGTCCGCGGCGACGTCGACCTGGATCGGGATCGTGCCGCCGTGCGCGCGGGCCGACGCGACCGCCGAGACCGCGGTACCCGCGTCGAGCTCGGCGATCCGGCGGGCGTCCCAGCCGCGGTCACGGGCCACGACGGCCACCGCGTCGTGCTGCCGGCGCGGCACCACCTCGACCCCGGCGACGCGGCCGGTGCGCAGATCGTGCACGGGGACGTACGCGAAGCGCTGGTCGGCCATGGTGCGGTCCGTTCGAGTGAAATGGATCGACTGATGCTCACACAGTGTCACGTCGATGTGGACCGAACGGGGACCAGGGATGAACAGCGGGTGGACTGACCCGGTGCGCCCGGCCGGTGACCGGGCGCAGCCGGAGTCAGGAGCGCTTCTCGCCGCGGGTCATCGCCAGCACGTCCAGGGCGCGGTCCAGCTCGGTCTCGGTGAGCGTCCCGTTCGCCACGTGCCCGCGCTCGATCACGACCTCGCGGATGGTCCGGCGCTCCTTCAGCGCCTGCTTCGCGATGGCCGCCGCCTCCTCGTAGCCGATCTTCGAGTTGAGCGGGGTGACGATCGACGGCGAGGACTCGGCGTACTCGCGGGTGCGCTCGAGGTCGGCCTCCATCCCGTCGACGACCTTGTCGGCGAGCAGCCGCGCCACGTTCGCGATCAGTCGCGCGGACTCCAGCACGTTGCGCGCCATCACCGGCATCATCACGTTCAGCTCCAGGTTGCCCTGGCTGCCGGAGAAGCCGACACACGCGTCGTTGCCCATGACCTGGGCGCAGACCATCATCGTGGCCTCGCAGATCACCGGGTTGACCTTGCCCGGCATGATCGAGCTGCCCGGCTGCAGGTCCGGCAGGTGGATCTCGGCCAGTCCGGTCCGCGGTCCGGACGACAGCCAGCGCAGGTCGTTGGCGATCTTGTAGAGCGACACGGCGACGGTGCGCAGCGCGCCGGAGGCCTCGACCAGGCCGTCGCGCGAGCCCTGGGCCTCGATGTGGTCGGTGGCCTCGGCGAGCTGCTCCAGACCGGTGGTCTCGCGCAGCTTCGCGACGACTGCGGCGCCGAACCCGTCCGGCGCGTTCAGTCCGGTGCCGACCGCGGTCCCGCCGATCGGCAGGACGGCGAGGCGGGGCAGTGCGTCGCGGACGCGGTCGGCGCCGTAGCCGGCCTGGCTGGCCCAGCCGCCCGCCTCCTGACCGAGGGTGATCGGGACGGCGTCCATCAGGTGGGTGCGGCCGGCCTTGACGACCTCCGACCAGTCCGCGGCGCGGCGGCGCAACGCGGCCTCGAGGTGCTCCAGCGCCGGGACGACCTCGGTCGCCAGCGCCTCGGTGGCGGCGAGGTGGATGGTCGTCGGGAAGACGTCGTTCGACGATTGCGAGGCGTTGACGTGGTCGTTCGGGTGCACGTCCGTGCCGGCGCGGGCGGCCAGCGAGGCGATCACCTCGTTGGCGTTCATGTTCGACGACGTGCCGGAGCCCGTCTGGAAGACGTCGACCGGGAAGTGGTCGTCGTGCCCGCCCGCGGCCACCTCGTCGGCGGCCGCGGCGATCGCGCGGGCCCGGTCGTCGTCCAGTACGCCCAGCTCGCCGTTCACCCGGGCCGCGGCCGCCTTGACCAGGCCGAGCGCGCGGATCTGGGCGCGCTCCAGGCCACGACCGGAGATCGGGAAGTTCTCCACCGCGCGCTGGGTCTGGGCCCGCCACAGCGCGTCGGCGGGGACCCGGACCTCGCCCATGGTGTCGTGCTCGATGCGGAAGTCCTCGCTCATGGGCGAAGGTCTACTCCTCCGCGACCCGTCCCGCAGTGTTAAGTGAGCCTAACCTCACGGCAGCGGCGGGGCCTCGCCCTCGACGCCGTCGAAGTCGACGGAGGAGAACTCGCGCAGCTTGGTGAGGCGGTGGTAGCCGTCGATCAGCCGCACCGTGCCGGACTTGGACCGCATCACGATGGACTGGGTGGTCGCGCCGCCGGCCCGGTAGTGGACGCCGCGGAGCAGCGGACCGTCGGTGATGCCGGTGGCGCAGAAGAAGACGTTCTCGCCGCGCACGAGCTCGGCGGTGGTCAGGACCTTGTCGAGGTCGTGGCCCGCGGCGAGGGCCTTCTCCCGCTCGGCGTCGTCGGTGGGCCACAAGCGGCCCTGGATCTCGCCACCCATGCACTTGAGCGCGGCCGCGGTGATGATCCCCTCCGGGGTGCCGCCGACGCCGTAGAGCATGTCCACGCCCGAGTTGGGACGTGCCGCGGCGATGGCACCGGCGACGTCGCCGTCGGAGATGAAGGAGATCCGGGCGCCGGCCTCGCGGATCTCGGCGACGATCTGCTCGTGCCGCGGGCGGTCGAGCACGCAGACCGTCACGTCGGCGACGTCGGTCTCCTTGGCCCGCGCGACCCGGCGGATGTTCTCCGCGACCGGTGCGGTGATGTCGATGACGTCGGCCGAGTCCGGGCCGACCGCGATCTTCTCCATGTAGAACACCGCGGACGGGTCGAACATCGCGTCGCGCTCGGCGACGGCGAGCACCGCGAGCGCGTTCGGCATGCCCTTGGCCATCAGCGTGGTGCCGTCGATCGGGTCGACGGCGACGTCGCAGAACGGGCCCTCGCCGTTCCCGACCTCCTCGCCGTTGAACAGCATCGGGGCCTCGTCCTTCTCGCCCTCGCCGATGACGACGACACCGCGCATCGACACCGACGAGATGAGCTGGCGCATGGCGTCGACGGCGGCGCCGTCGCCACCGTTCTTGTCGCCCTTGCCGACCCAGCGGCCCGCGGCCATGGCGGCGGCCTCGGTGACCCGGACCAGCTCCATCGCCAGGTTGCGGTCGGGCGCCTCACGACGGCGGGGGGCGGCGGGGCTGGCGGACTGGCTCACGGATACGTCTCCATTCACGGGCGGCGTGCTCGTCGGCGACGTCCCCTCGCCCGGGTGGTGACCGGCGTACGGGGAGGCGCCCGGCGATCCTCGCACGTGGGGCGCCGGGGGAGCAGTGATGAGCGACCGACGCCATGCCTGGGACGATGGACACGTGAGCGCACGACCTGACCCGGGAACGCCGTCCTCGGAGCCCTCGGAGCCCGGCGGATCCCCGGCTGCCCCGGACCCGGCCACGGCGGTCTCCCCGCCTGCGGGCCCGGCCCCGACGGCTGCGGACCCGGCCCCGGCAGCGGCCCGGGCCGGACGGCCGCAGCCGCCGCCGGTGACCCGCCGGATCCCGGAGGCCGGGCCGCAGGCGATGCACAAGCCCGGCCGCGGCGACGCGTCGGTGCGCGACCTGATCTGGGCCTGCCTGATCCTCGTCCCGGTCGCGCTGCTGATCTTCTCGGTCGGCGGGTCGTGCTCGTTCTCGCCCGGCAGTCCGGCCGAGGACGCCGCGTCGGCGCCCACCGTCGATGCCCCGGCCCGGATCGCCGAGTACGCCCGCGGCTCGACCTTCCCGCTGCGGCTGCCGGACGTGCCGTTCCGGGCCAACTCCACCGACCGTGGCCCGGTCGAGGGCGGCGGCACCGCCGTGCGCATCGGCTTCGTCACCCCCGACGCGGACTTCCTGAGCCTGGTCCAGACCGACGGCTCGGTCGAGGGCGTCCTCGCCACCGAGTCCGGCTCCGCGGGCCGCGGCGACGGCCCCCCGACGATGCGCGGGACCGTGCAGGCGGGCGGCCTGACCTGGGAGGTCTACGGCGCCGAGGGCGGCGAGCCCTTCCGGATCGCGACGCTGCCCGGCCGTCCCGAGGTCCGCGTCCTGGTGACCGGCTCGGCGTCGGAGGACCAGTTCCGAACCCTCGCCGAAGCCCTCACCACCGCCCGAGTCTTCCCGCCCGGTTCCTGACGCTGCTCCCACAGGGGTTCCGACGTCCCACACGGGATCCGATCCCGTGTGCGCCGCCGGAACCCCTGTGGGACGTGGTTGTCCACATTGCGGGGAGTTGTCCACAGGGGTTCCGGCGGCGCACACGGCTG
>NZ_VRMC01000514.1:0-262 GCF_008369905.1 Pseudonocardia sp. EV170527-09 | reverse complement strand
GCTGACGCCGGCGTTGTACAGGTGATGCGGGATGTGGTCGATTTCCTGGCCTTTGCTGTTGGGCAAGGTCGCGCTGGGCTGGAGGATTTTCGAGTACTGCCAGGAGTAGGCCATCCAGATTTCGGTGCGTTCGTCCGGGTGCAGATTGACTTGCGCGTCGTAACCCCAGCGCCGGGTTTCGCCGACGTTGTCCGACTCGCCGCTCGGGTCGTTGAGGCGGCGACTGACTTCGCCGCTGGCTTCTTGCTGCCAATAGGCGATG
>NZ_VRMC01000513.1:0-262 GCF_008369905.1 Pseudonocardia sp. EV170527-09 | reverse complement strand
GTCCCATAGGTGGTGGTGGCATAGGAATCCCAGACAGCTGTGCTGACATAGGAGGAGGAGCCGCTTTGTCCCCATCTTCTCCTCTCAAAACTGGTCGATTCAGGACAATGCCCGTCTGACGGGTGTAGGTCTGCAGCCGCTCTACTAACTCCTCGCGACTCCCCTGGATCGGCGCTCCTATCTCTGCCAATCTGGCCTGAAGCTCCTGCGCAGCCCAGGCTCCATAGTGGCCTGGAGGTGGAGGCGGTGGCAACTGCAACTC
>NZ_VRMC01000512.1:0-262 GCF_008369905.1 Pseudonocardia sp. EV170527-09 | reverse complement strand
ATGATCGAGGTCGAGGGCGGGGTGCCGCCAGCCTCGCCGATGCCGACCGCGATCCGCGCCAGCAGGAATTGCAGATAGTTTTGCGTCAGGCCGAGCAAAGCGGTCGCTGCCGACCAGAGGATCATCGCGCCTGCGACGATGTTCCGCCGATTGGCGCGATCGGCAAAGCGCGCGATCGGCAGCCCGACGAAGATATAGAAGAAGGCGAGCGAAACGCCGGTCAGCCAGGCGACGCCTGAATCGCTGAGGCCGAACTCCTTGC
>NZ_VRMC01000511.1:0-262 GCF_008369905.1 Pseudonocardia sp. EV170527-09 | reverse complement strand
AACGAGCAGTATATATTCTGGAGCACCTTGGGGGATTCTCAGCATGACCAACTCACTGTGCAAAGATCGCCAGGAGAAGAGCCCTACCACAGCTCACTGGATCATACACGAAGAAACGAAGCTGCTGAAGGACGAGGACGCGGATGGAACAAATAGCAGAGTTGATAAGCGACCGTAGCTGAGATAAGATCAATGCTCAATGAATTAATGTCCAGACTGCCCACACCGTGTTTCTACTCACTGGGAGAGGAACCCTATCCCC
>NZ_VRMC01000510.1:0-262 GCF_008369905.1 Pseudonocardia sp. EV170527-09 | reverse complement strand
GAAAGAGCACCTCGCCATCGACGAGGCTCGCAAGCTCAAGATTCCGGTCGTCGCCATCCTCGACACCAACTGTGACCCCGACGAGGTGGATTACGCCATCCCGGGTAACGATGATGCCATTCGTTCGGTGTCCCTACTGACCCGCATCATCGCCGACGCCGCCGCTGAGGGCCTCATGGCTCGCTCGGCTGGTAAGTCTGGTGAGCAGCCTGCTGAGGCCGAGCCCATGCCCGACTGGGAGCGCGAGCTCCTGGAGGGGGAC
>NZ_VRMC01000509.1:0-263 GCF_008369905.1 Pseudonocardia sp. EV170527-09 | reverse complement strand
CAGCGTGCCGACAACGTGGAAGCCGGCCATGCCCGTCGTCGCATTCAGCACGGGCGATTGCGCGTCGAACGCCGCCGATTCAATCCACAGCGGCTGGCCGTTGCAGCGCAATGCGGTGCGCAAGACGATACGGCCTTCGGCCCACGATTCACCGGCGGCGTGGCGGCCGAGCATGGTCGCGTCCCAACCGATGGCGGTGGCGCCCGGTGCCAGATCCAGCGTCAGGTCGATGATCGGGCAGGCCTGGTTGAAGACGATGTTCT
>NZ_VRMC01000508.1:0-263 GCF_008369905.1 Pseudonocardia sp. EV170527-09 | reverse complement strand
ACATGGTTCAGGTCCCATCTGCAGCCAATAACTGACCAAATCTTCATTTATAGTCCACAGAGCAGCATCTGTTTGTGGCACGTTTCCAACAGATTGATTCACTTGTTTTAATGGTAGATCTATGGTAGTTTCAGATTTAGGCATATCAATGATATCATTGCTGAAATCAAGGGTGTCTGTAGTTGGCATTAGTGCTGACACTGCTGAGCGGCCTAAGCCTGAACTGCATCCAGCTTCTGACGCTGAGTCGACACCATCTATAA
>NZ_VRMC01000061.1:0-35365 GCF_008369905.1 Pseudonocardia sp. EV170527-09 | reverse complement strand
GTGCGAGGTCCTCGCGGGTACGGGCGGCATCCGGCACCGGGGCCCGCTCCGGACCGCACGCGGATCCCGTCCCGGGCCCCGGTGCCGGCACAGCAGCGGAGCCGCTGCCCGGAGGGACGGGGACGTTCGCGCCGACGGAGACGCCGGGTTGCGGCCCCGACGCTCCGCCGCCCCCGGACGTCGCACCACCCGGGGATGACCCGGCCGGGGGCGCGGCGGCGGCCTCGGTGGTGAAGCGGTCGTCGATGGCCGAGGTCTCGGACTCGTACTGCTGGAGCGCGCGGTTCGCGATCTCGTCGTTGATCTGGTTGTGCTCGGCGATGGTGACGTGGTCCGTGCCGCGGCCCTGGAGGGACTGCCAGGCCTCGCTGATGTTGTCGCCCGCGCGCTGGATCCAGGAGAACTCGGCCGGGTCCATGAACCGGACCTGACCGCGCATGCGCTCGAACGCGCTGCCGTGGTCGAGCATGCGGTCGGCGCCGTTCTGGGCGACGGTCGCGGTGCCGTCGACGCCGGTCGCGGTGCGGTCCAGGGATTCCTGGGCCGCCCGGGCGGCGGGGCCCTGCCACGAGATGCCGAGGTCGGCCATGCCGCGGTCGAGTGTCTGCTTGGTCGCCGCCATGTCGTCGACGAGGGAACGCAGGCTGTCCGCCGTCTGCCGGGTCGCCTCGGCGCCCGGTTTGCCGAGGATCCATGCCGACTTCGTGGCGATGTCGAAGGCTTCGTAGTTGTAGCAGCGGGGGAGAGGCACGGTCGGATCCCTAACGCTCGAGCAGCGGGCCGTCGGACGGCGGAGCGGTGGACTTCAGGGTCGCCGTGTTCTCGTCCTCGATCAGGCCGTACTCCTGCGCGGCCTGCTTCAGCCGGTCGCGCGCCTCCTGAACTTCGTCCATGTAGTCGACATGAGCACTCGTGATCGAATCGACCTTCGGCTGGAAGACGGCAACGGCATCGAGCGAAACCGGGTCTGCCCCACACGGCGGAACGTTCTTCAGATTGGCCACCTGCTGCCGAATCCTCTGCATCGCCCTGAACTGCTCATCCATTCGCCGATACACGCCCATGATGTTGCCCGGATCAATCTGCAGCATGAGCGAATCACTGGCCGAGCCCCGCGGTTCTTGAGCAGACATCTCCATACAGTGAAGAGTAGGCCGACCAACGCGCGGCGAGGCGACATCGGCCATGAACGTTCGCAACCGCAAATCTGATCAACGCGATCGGGCAGCATCCAGGTAGCTCTGAGCCAACGCTTCAGCTCGGGCACAGACATCGTCTATCGATCCGCGAGTCTGCTCGTCGTACCCGAAGTCCTGAACCTGAACTCGGACGCTGGCGGTGTCTGCCGCGTCAAGGTAGAGGCTGCACAACGGCGCCGAGTCCTCACTCTCAATCATCCGCACGGCCCCGAAACCACCGACGACAGTGACCGTGGCGCCCTGTGCCGTCACGATCTTCGATGCTGCGGTCTGAATCGTCTGGACGCTGTAGTTCTCTACGGTGTCGTAATTGCCCCACCCGCACACACGACTGGGACCGTCCGCGAGGGCAACTACCGAGGGCTCATCGCCCTCGACACCGAAGCGCTGCCGAAGCTCGGGGGTCATCGCCACACAGGGGTCGACGTTCGCCACATCGATCTCCGCCGGCCGCTTCGGAAACGGCCCCTCCGGCTCCGCAGCCCCACACCCCACGACCACCCCGCACACCACCAGCAGGACGAGAACGAGTCGGACCACCAGCGACGCTCCCCCGGACAGGAACAGGACCGCAGCAGGCTAGCCCGCCGCCGTCGTCCCCGGGCCCGTTCCGGTCAGGCCGCGGCCGCCGATTCGTCCGGACGCCGGTGGTAGCTGTCCACATAGGTCTGCTCCGACAGGTCCGCGATGGCGTCCATGATCTCGTCGGTGACCGCGCGCCGGATCGCCGGCGCGCCCTCCAGCCCGTCGTAGCGGCTGAACTCCAACGGCCGCCCGAAGCGGATCTCGACGCGGGCCAAGCGCGGGAACAGCCGTCCGATCGGCTGCACGCGCTCGGTCCCGATCAGGCCGACGGGCACGACGACGGCTCCCGTCGACAGGGCCAGCGACGCGACGCCGGTGTGCCCGCGGTGCAGCTTGCCGTCGAGTGAGCGGGTGCCCTCCGGATAGATGCCGAACGCACCGCCGCGCTCCAGGACCTCGCGCCCGGCCGCGAGTGCGGCGAGTCCGGCACGGGCGTTGGCCCGGTCGACCGGGATGTAGCCGAGCGCACCCAGGAACGCCGCCATCAGGCGTCCGCGCAGGCCACGACCGGTGAAGTACTCGGCCTTGCCGAGGAAGGCGACCTTGCGCGGGGCGACGAGCGGGATGAACGCCGTGTCGACGGCCGCGCGGTGGTTCGCAGCGAGGATCACCGGCCCGGTGGCCGGGATGCGGTCCGCCCCGCGTACGCGGGGCCGCCACACGAGCCGGACGAGTGGCGCGAGGACGTAGCGGATGAACAGCTGCACCGTGAACCCCGATCGATGAGCGACGTCCACAACTCCGTGCAGGGGGACCCGACGTCCCGGCGCCGAACGACGCCCGATTCTGCTCCGTGACCGACCCGTGACGGAAGCCCCGCAGCCCGTTCAGTCCACGTCAGGATCGGCGAACTGGGCCCGCAGCGCCCGCAACGCCTCGCTGCGGGTCATCCCGGTCGCCTGCAGCAGGTCGATCGCGATCGAGCGGACCTGCGCGACGAGCACCGCCGCCGATCCCGCGGGCGCCGTCTGCCCCTCCGCCGGCCGCACGACGACCGCACCCGGGTCGGCGAGGACCGGCGCGTGCTGCACGGCCTCCAGGATCGGGCCGTGGGCCTTCTCCCGGTCGCCGTCCTGCCCGAGCTCCCCGATCAGTGCCTCGACGGCGGCGGCGAGCTCGGTGATGGCGTCCGGCAGACCGGGCGGGACCGGTTCGCCGTCCTCGATCGCGGTCATCGCGCGCCGAGCGAGCACCCGGGCGTTGCGGTGGGCATAGTCGGCCCGTTCGGCGAGGGTCCGGTAGCGGCGCAGCATGGCCCGGCGCGGCCGGTGCATCGGCGAGACCGTCACGACCTCGCCCGCGGAGCTGACGGCGGTGCGCAGCTCGTCGATGACGGCCTGGGTGTCCCGGGCCCGGGCCAGCGCTCGCGACGCGTTCTCCCGGTCGCCCTCGCGCAGCGCCGTCGCGGTCTCGGTGAGCACGGTGACGAGGTCGTCGAGCACCCGGCGGGCGACCCGGCGGACGATCCGGACCGGGTGCGCGGGGATGACCGCGGCCACCAGGATCCCGGCGAGGCCACCGATCAGGGCGTCGATGCAGCGGTCGATCCCGCCGGTCTCGGTGGGCGGGAGCAGCGTCGTCACCAGTACCGCGGAGACCGCGGCCTGGTTGACGAACAACGTGCCACCGTCGGTGAACACCGCGACGACCAACGCGAGCGCGACGACGAGCACCAGCTGCCAGAGGCCGCTGCCGATCCGCGCGATCAACAGGTCCCCGACCAGCACCCCGATGCTCACCCCGACGACGAGTTCGGCGGTGCGGCGCAGCCGCGAGTTGAGCGACATGCCCAGGCTGAGCACGGCCGCGATCGGCGCGAAGAACGGTCGCGTGTGACCGACCAGGTCACCGGCCACCCAGAGGGCGAGCCCGGCGGCCATGGAGCACTGCAGGATCGGCAGCCACGACGCGCGGACGCGCCGGGCGCCGGCCCGGCCACGTGAGCGGATCCGGTCCCACGCGGCCACGGGCGTCAGGACACGCCGAGGGCGGCGAGCGCCTCCGGGTCCGAGTCGGAGATCAGCGTGCGCAGCCGCTCGACCTCGGGGGCCTCCCCGATCGCCGTGGCGGCGCGCAGCAGCGCCCCGCAGGACCGCAGGAAGCCCTGGTTCGGCTCGTGCGACCACGGGACCGGGCCGAAGCCCTTCCAGCCGTTGCGGCGCAGCTGGTCCAGGCCACGGTGGTAACCGGTGCGGGCGTAGGCGTAGGCGGCCACGGTCTCGCCGGCGTCGAGGGCGCGCTCGGCGAGCACCGCCCAGGCGATCGACGACGACGGCGACCCCGCCGCCACCTCCGACGGGTCCTTGCCCGCCGCCAGGTCAGCCGCCGCGGGGTCGACCGGGAGGCGCGTGTCGTCGGGCTCGAGCAGGTTGCCGTGCAGACTCATGGCGCCATCCTGGCGCGTGCCCACCGGTCGTCGCCAACCGGTGGGCACGCGACCGGGCTCAGAGGGCCTTGCCGGCCGACTTCAGCGACTCGCAGGCCTCGATGACACGCTCGCTCATCCCGACCTCGGCCTTCTTCAGGTACGATCGCGGGTCGTAGACCTTCTTGTTGCCGACCTCGCCGTCGATCTTGAGCACGCCGTCGTAGTTCTCGAACATGTGCGACACGATCGGCCGGGTGAAGGCGTACTGGGTGTCGGTGTCGACGTTCATCTTCACGACGCCGTAGGTCAGCGCCTCGTGGATCTCCTCGAGCAGCGAGCCGGAGCCGCCGTGGAAGACCAGGTCGAACGGCTTGGCGCCGGCGTCGAGACCCAGCTTCTGCACGGCCACCTCCTGGCCCTGCTTGAGGATCTCCGGGCGGAGCTTCACGTTGCCCGGCTTGTAGACGCCGTGCACGTTGCCGAAGGTCGCGGCCAGCAGGTAGCGGCCCTTGTCTCCGGCACCGAGGACGTCGACGGTGCGCTCATAGTCGCCGGGGGCGGTGTACAGCTTGTCGTTGATGTCGTTCGCGACGCCGTCCTCCTCACCGCCGACGACGCCGATCTCGACCTCGAGGATGATCTTCGCCTTGGCCGCCTGCTCCAGCAGCTCGGCCGCGATCTTCAGGTTCTCCTCGAGCTCGACCGCGGAGCCGTCCCACATGTGCGACTGGAACAGCGGGTTCTGCCCCTTGTCCACGCGCTCCTGGCTGATCGCGATCAGCGGACGCACGAACGAGTCCAGCTTGTCCTTGGGGCAGTGGTCGGTGTGCAGCGCGATGTTGACCGGGTACTTGTCCGCGACGACGTGCGCGAACTCGGCGAGCCCGACCGAACCGGTGACCATGTCCTTCACCCGGGTGCCGGACAGGAACTCCGCACCACCGGTCGAGACCTGCACGATGCCGTCGGAGCCCGCCTCCGCGAACCCGCGCAGCGCCGCGTTGAGGGTCTCGGTGCTGGTCACGTTGATCGCCGGGTAGGCGAACTCGCCGCTCTTGGCGTTGTCCAGCATCTGGTTGTAGATCTCGGGCGTGGCGATGGGCACGGGGCCTGCCTCCTCGTCGTCGGCGATCGCTGCTCCGCGCAGCGCTCCTTGTCTCCGGGTGAGTATCACGTACCCACGGCGAAGGGGGAGCCATCGTCGGTGATGGGCCTGGTCTCACCGCGGACGACGCCGCCGACCGCTGCACCGGGTGACACTGCTGCACCGGGTAATGCTGCGAAGGCTGTCGGTGGTGGTCGCTAGGGTGGTGGTCGTGGAGGAGGAGCGGGCCGAGAACGCCGTCGACCGGACGCTGGGCCGGTTGCGCGCCATCGACAGCCGACCGGCGCCCGAGGGCACCGGGCCGCATCAGTTCGCCCCGGGCACGGCGCCCACCCCGGTCGACGGGCCGGGTGGCTCGGGATCCCGGCAGGGGCCGGACACGCCGCTGACCCTGGCCGACCTCTACCGCGACCACCGGCTGCGGCTCATGCGCCTCGCGATGCTGCTGGTGGACATCCCGGCCACCGCGGAGGACGTGGTGCAGGAGGCGTTCACCGGCCTGCACCGGCACTGGTCCGGCCTGCGGGACGAGACCGCCGCGGTCGCCTACCTGCGCGCGGCCGTGGTGAACGGGTCGCGCTCGGTGCTGCGGCGCCGTCGCACGGCGCGCGAGTACGTGCCCCCGCACGCGGCGAACGCCCGCTCGGCGGAGTCGCTGGCCATGCTGTCGGCCGAGCACCAGTCGGTCGTCGACGCGCTGGCCCAGCTCCCGCCGCGCCAGCGCGAGGTCCTCGTCCTGCGCTACTACGGCGGGCTGACCGAGTCCGAGATCTCCGAGGCCGCCGGGATGAGCCGCGGCACGGTGAAGTCCACCGCCAGCCGCGCGCTCGACGCCGTCGCCCGGATCATGGCCGAGCGCGCCGGGACCGAGGCCGTCCGACGTCCGGGAGAGCTGCGATGACCGGCCCCCAGCCACCGCAACCCGGCCGCGACGACGCCGCCCGCCGGATCGGCGAGGCGCTCCAGGCCCAGGCCCGCGGGCGCCCGATGCCGCAGCGTCCCGCGGCGGGCCCGGCCCCCGTGCCACCGCGCGTTCCCGGCCGGATCCCGCCGCCGGTCCCGCGTCCCGCGCCGCCCCCGCAGCGCCGGCCGCAGCAGGCCCCGGCGCCGGCGCCCGCCCGTTCGGCGACCGGCCAGATCGTCTGGGCCGCCGTGGTCGCGCTGCTCCTCGGTGCCCTGCTCGGCGGCGGTCTCGCGCTGGTCTCGGTGCTCCTGCCGGGTGCGCTGCCCGCCCTCGGCTGAACCGCTCACAGCACCTCCACAGCGACGGCGACGTCGGCCCCCGTCACCCGGCCGGTACCGTTTCTCGGCGTGACGGTTCTCGCCGCGACGCAGACGCTCGCCCTCGGTCCCGACTGGCTCGACCCGGCGGTGATCATCGAGTCCCTGGGCCCGTGGGCCCTGGTGGGCGTCGCCGCGATCATCTTCGCGGAGTGCGGGCTCCTGCTCGGGTTCTTCCTCCCGGGCGACTCACTGCTGTTCACCGCGGGCCTGTTCGTGGCGCAGGGCGCGATCGACGTCCCGCTGTGGCTGGTCAGCCTGGTGCTGGTGGTGTCGGCCTTCGCCGGCAACGCCGTCGGCTACGGGATCGGCTACCGCGCCGGCCCGGCGATCTTCGACAAGCCCAAGTCGAAGCTGTTCAACCCCAAGCACGTCGAGAAGACCCACGAGTTCTTCGAGAAGTACGGCAACCGGGCCATCGTCCTGGGCCGGTTCGTGCCGATCGTGCGGACCTTCATCACCGTCAGCGCGGGCGTCGCGCGGATGGACCCGAAGCGGTACCTGACGTACTCGCTGATCGGCGGCGTCGCCTGGGCGGCGGGCGTGACGGTACTGGGCTACTTCCTGGGCCAGTTCACCTTCGTCCGTGAGCACATCGACCTGATCCTGGTCGCGATCGTGCTGGTCTCGGTGCTGCCGATCGTGTTCGAGGTGCTGCGGGCGCGGGCCGCGTCGAAGCGTGGGGGGCCCGCCGGCCCGGTCGACGGCGTCGCGGGCGCCGCGGCCGGTGTGGCAGCCGCCACCGTCACCGGCCACACCGCCGACGACGACCCGGCCGCGGTCACCATGCAGATGCCCGCCGTCGGGAACGGCCCGGCACCGCAGCACGGGCAGCCCCGGGACGGTCGGGCCCCGTACCCCCCGCAGCCCGGTCGCGCCCCGCAGAGCGGTCACGCCGCCCCGCAGCACGGCGGGCCCGCGCCCCTGCCCGGCGCCGGACCCCGCCCCCAGGACGGCACCGAGCCGCCGTACCGCCACACCACCGGCCGTCCCGCGATGCCGCCCCGCGCGGGCGGCTGAGCGTCGACCGGCACGTTTTCGCCCCCCCGGCGGGGCGGAAACGTGCTGATCACCAGGCGTCGGACAGGTCCGCGTGCTCGCGGATCCAGCTGTGCATCACGATGCCGGACGCCACGCCGGCGTTGACCGAGCGCGTCGAGCCGAACTGGGCGATCGACACGACCAGGTCCGCGGCGTCGCACAGCTCCGGGGAGAGTCCCGGGCCCTCGGCGCCGAACACCAGCACGCAGTCCCGCGGCAGCGACGTCCGCTCCAGCCGGGCCGCCCCCGCGACGTTGTCCACCGCGACCACGGCCAGACCGTGCTCCCTGGCGAACGCGACGAGCCCGCCGGCGTCGGCGTGGTGGTGCAGCCGCAGGTAGCGGTCGGTGACCATCGCGCCGCGACGGTTCCACCGCCGTCGTCCGACGATGTGCACACCGGCGACGCCGAACGCGTTCGCCGTGCGCACCACCGTGCCGATGTTGTGGTCGTGGCCGAGGTTCTCGATCGCCACGTGGAACGGGTGCGCCCGGCGCGCCAGATCCGCCGCGACCGCCTCACGACGCCAGTAGCGGTAGCGGTCGACGACGTTGCGCCGGTCCCCCTGGTCCAGCAGCTCCGGGTCCCAGTGGTCGCCGTCGGGCCACGGCCCGGCCCACGGGCCCACCCCGACCTGGCCGGGGACCGACCACTCGCTGGGCCCTGGCTCGCTCATCCCAGCTGCAGGTCCGCCAGACCCAGCAGCGCGCGGTACGGCACGCCCTCGGCCTCGACCGCCTCCCGGGCGCCGGTGTCGCGGTCGACGACCGTGCACACGCCGACGACGTCGGCGCCGGCCGCCAGCACCGATCGGACCGCGGTCAGGACCGAGCCGCCGGTGGTGGAGGTGTCCTCGACGACCAGCACCGGGAGACCGGCGATGTCCGGGCCCTCGATGAGCCGCTGCATACCGTGCTTCTTGGTCTCCTTGCGGACGACGAACGCGTCGACCGGGTCGGTGTCCGGCTCGGCCGCCGCCGCGTGCAGCACCGCCGTCGCGACCGGGTCCGCGCCGAGTGTCAGCCCACCCACCGACCGGTAGGTCCAGTCCGCGGTGAGCTCGCGCAGCAGCCGCCCGATCAGCGGGGCCGCCTCGTGGTGCAGCGTGACGCGGCGCAGGTCGATGTAGTAGTCGGCCTCCGCGCCGGAGGAGAGCGTGACCCGCTCGTGGACGACGGCGATCTCCCGGACCAGCGCGGCCAGCCGGGAACGGTCGGTGTGTGCGGAACTCATGTGCGATCCCTGTCGAACGTCGCCGTGATGCGTCGCAGCAGGCCCCGGGGCAGCACCCCGGTCGCCCCCACGATCGCCTTGTACTGCCGGGAGGGCACCGAGACGACCCGGCCCCGGCCGAGGTCGGCGAGCGCCTCGTCGACGACCTGGGAGGCCTCCAGCCACAGCGGGCCGCGGCGGGCGCCGACGTCGATGCCGGCACGCTCGTGGAACTCGGTGCGCACGTAGCCGGGGCACAGCACCATCGCGCGCACCCCGGTGCCCTGCAGCGACGCGGCGACGCCCTCGGTGAAGGAGATGACCCACGCCTTGTCGGCCGCGTAGGTGGAGCCGCGCCCGGCCAGGAAGCCCGCGACGCTGGCGACGTTCAGCACCGCGCCGGTGCCGCGGTCGACCATTCCGGGCAGCACGGCCCGGGTCAGCTCCAGTACGGCGGCCACGTTGACCTGCAGCTGCCGGGCCAGGTCGGCGGCATCGTTGTCCAGGAACGACGAGCCCAGCGCGAGCCCGGCGTTGTTGACGAGCAGGTCGACCGGGGCGAGGTCGGGATCGGCGAGGCGACGCACGACGCGGGCCCGCTGGTCCGGTTCCGACAGGTCGGCGGGCAGCACCTCGACGACCACGCCGAGGTCGCGGTAGCGCTGCGCGGCGGCCTGGAGGCGGTCGGCGTCGCGCGCCACGAGCACGAGGTCGCGGCCGTCGGCGGCGAGCCGATCGGCGAACGCGGCACCGATCCCCGACGACGCGCCCGTGATCATGACGGAGGGCACGCGGAGAGCCTAGTGCGTCCGCACCCGACCGGCGCAGGCGCGACGGCGACCGACGGGTCCGGTGTGACCCGCACGACACGGGTGTCCGGCGACCTCGTGAGACCGGCCGCTCTCGCGTGCCGGTGCACCACGAAGCCTTTACCGTCGAGGCCATGACGTCCGAGGCGCTGCCGATCCAGCGGCCGGTCGATCCCGCTCCCCCCGGCTCCTCCGACGGGCGGCACGGCCCGTCGTCCCGTCATTCGAGGGTCGCGATCGTGGGGGCCGGGTTCACCGGACTCGCCGTGGGCCTGGCCCTGCTACGGCGTGGTGTGCACGACTTCGTCCTGCTGGAGCGGGCCGACGACGTCGGCGGGGTGTGGCGCGACAACACCTATCCCGGGGTCGGCGTCGACACGCCGTCGCCGCTGTACCAGCTGCGGGCCATGACCAACCCGGACTGGAGCGACCTCTACGCGCCCGGCCACGAGGTGCAGGACTACGCACGGCGCCTGGCCCGCTCGACCGGTCTGCTCGACCACGTCCGCTTCGACGCCGACGTGCTGTCCGCGCGCTGGGACCCCGCGGACGCCCGCTGGCGGATCGCGACGCCGTCCGGCGAGTTCACCGCGGACGTGCTGGTCAGCGCGGCCGGGCTGGTCGCGGACCCGAAGCTGCCCGACGTCGATGGCCTCGCGGACTTCCCCGGACCGGTGTTCCACTCGGCCCGCTGGGACCACGACGCGGACCTGACCGGCTCGCGCGTCGCGGTCGTCGGGACGGGGGCGACGGCGGTCCAGCTCGTCCCCGAGCTGCAGCCGCGCGTCGCCGAGCTGCACGTCCTGCAGCGCACCCCGGCCTGGATCCTGCCCAAGCCCGAACGGCCCGTCGGCGAGCGCACCCGTCGCGCGCTGGCGGCGAACCCGCTGCTGTGCCGGATGCAGTTCGACGTCATGTACGTCGGCGCCGAGCTGCTCGCCGCCACCCGGCGGTCGCGGCTGCTGCGCGAGGCGCTCACCCGGGTCGGCCGCCGGCACCTCGCCGCCCAGACGCCCGACCCGCAGCTGCGTGCCCGGCTGACCCCCGACTTCGACTACGCCTGCAAGCGGCCACTGGTCTCGAACGACTACCTGCCCGCGATGGGCGCGCCGAACACGACGCTGCACACCGGAGGACTCACCCGGGTCGAGGGGCGGACAGTCGTCTCCGGCGACGGCAGCCGCGCCGAGGTCGACGCGATCGTGCTGACCACCGGGTTCGAGGTCGGCGCGACCGCCCCGATCGCGCGCCGCATCCACGACGCGCACGGCCGCTCGCTGCGCGACCACTGGGGTTCCCGCCCGCGTGCCTACCTGGGGATGAGCTACCCCGGTTTCCCGAACCTGTTCCTGATGCAGGGTCCGAACGCGACCAGCGGGGCCAGCTCGACACTGCTGTTCTCCGAGGCCCAGGCCCGCTACGTCGCCGACGCCGTGTGCCGGATGGCGGCCGAGGGCATCCGCGCGCTCGACGTGAAACCCGCCGTCGAGGAACGCTGGACGCGGCGGATCCGGCGCCGGTCGGCCCGCACCGTGTACGAGACCGGCGGCTGCGCGAGCTACTACCAGAACGACGAGGGCGTCAACGTCGTGATGTGGCCGGCCAACACCGCGGAGTACCAGCTGCGGACCCGCCGGTTCCGGCTGTCGCCGTTCGACGTCGAGCGGGGCCGGACCGGTGCCGGGCGCCCGCTGCACCCGTTGCGCCCGGTCCGGCTCGCCGCGACGGCCTGACCGTAGGATCGGCCGGTGCCCACCGGAGGCGACCGCACACCCGAGCCCGCATCGCCGGACCTGGTCGGCTCCTTCTCCGACGCCTGCGAGGCCGTCTACCGGCGGATGCACCGTAACCGGGCCCGTGCGTCGGCGTTGCGGGCCGACGGTGCGTCCCTGTCCGAGGCCGAGTTCGCGGTGATCACCCCGCTGACCGAGGCCCCGGGACTGACCGTGGGCAGGCTCGCGGCCGAGGTCGGGGTCAGCTCGCCGACGCTGAGCCGGTCGTTGTCCCGGCTGGAGGACGGCGGGCTCGTGGTGCGCGAACGGGTGGGTCCGTCCGGGCACCGGGTCGAGGTGCGGGTGACCGACGCCGGGCTCCGGGCGTGGGCGCAGGCACGGGACCGGACCATGGCCCGCCAGCGGCACGCGCTGGAGATGCTGCCGCCCGGGCGGCGCGACGCCGTCGTCGTCGCGCTGCGGGAGCTGGCCGCAGCGATCGACGCGGCGGACGCCGCGGGGTCGGACGGCACGGGGCCCGGCACCCCGGTCCGCCCGGCCTGAGCGCTCAGAGCCCGAGCAGCCGCTCGGCATTGCCGTGCGCGATCCGGGCCAGGTCGGCGTCGTTGAGCTCGAGGCGGTCGAACCAGGTGGCCGCCTCGCGCATGTCCTCGAAGGGATGGTCGGCGGAGAACAGCACCCGGTCCGCGCCGATCTCCTGCAGCGTGTTGAGCAGCGCCGGGGTGCGGAAGTTGCCGCTCGTCGTGACGTGGAAGTTGGTCCGCAGGTAGTGGCCGAAGCCGTGCCGGACGTCGAGGCCGCGCGGTGCGACGGCGAGGCGGTGCTCGACCCGCCAGATCACCCACGGGAGCACCTCGCCGAGGTGCCCGAGGATCACCTGCAGGCCGGGGTGGCGGTCGAACAGGCCGCTGCCCATCAGCCGCAGCGCGTGCGTGGCGGTCTCGACGGTGAACGCCCACGCCGAGCCGTAGAGCCACGGGTGGCCGTCGTACTGCGGGCTCGTCGACTCCAGCGGGTCGCGGGGGTGCAGGTAGAGCGGCACGCCCAGCTCCTCCAGCGTCGCCCAGAACCCCGCGTAGCGCGGGTCGTCGAGGTAGACGACGGTCTCAGCGTCGCCGACCTGGGAGAAGCCGTTCACGAGCGCACCGACCAGTCCGAGGTCCTGCACCGCACGACGGAGCTCGGCGGTCGCCGCGTCGGGGTCCTGCATCGGCAGGGCGGCGAACGCGGCGAACCGGTCCGGCCGCTCGGCGACCCGGGCGGCCGCGTAGTCGTTGAGCCGGCGGGCCCAGTCGACGGCCCGGGGTGCGTCGTGCAGGGACTGGATGCCGGGGGAGAGCAGCGACAGCACCGATTTCTCGATGCCGCACTCGTCCATCAGCGCGAGGCGCTCGTCGTGGATGTCGAGCAGCATCGCCCGGTGCCGGGGCCACTCCTGCGGGGTGAAGTGGGTCTCGGACTGCTCGACGATGTCCGGTTCGGTGGCGCCGAAGTGCTCCTCCAGCGCGATCTTGCGGATTGGGGTGGTCATGGTCGCCTCCAAGTCATTAGCTACCTACATGGTAGCTAGCTAACAACTTGTCGACGAGAGGTGTGACTGGTCCGTCAGCGCCAGGCGTGCACCTCGGCGAGCAACCGCTCCGTCGCCGCGTCGTCGAGGAACGACGAGCTGAACGAGTTCGCAGCCAGTGTGCGGAGCTGGTCGTCGGTGAAGCCGAGGCCCTCGCGGACCGCGGCGTAGTTCGCGTCGGCGTAGCCGCCGAAGTAGGCCGGGTCGTCGGAGTGCACCGACACGTTCAGCCCGGCCGCGAGCATCTCCGGCAACGGGTGCAACCCGATCCCGGGGACGCAGGCGAGCCGGACGTTGGACAGCGGGCACACCGTCAGCGGGGTGCGGTCGCGGACCAGGCGGGCGACCAGCGCGTCGTCCTCGATGGCGCGGATGCCGTGGTCGACGCGCAGCACGCCCAGCTCGTCGAGGGCCTCGGTGACGTAGCCGGCCGGACCCTCCTCCCCGGCGTGCGCGACCGGCTTGAGCCCCAGCTCGCGGGCGCGGTCGAACACGGCGGTGAACTTCGACGGCGGGTGGCCCACCTCGGCCGAGTCGAGCCCGACCCCGACGATCCGGTCCAGGTACGGCTCGGCGGCCCGCAGGGTCTCCTCCGCCTCGGCCGCCGAGCGGTCGCGCAGGAAGCACAGGATCAGCCCGGCCGACACCTCGCCGGCGTGGGCCTCGACCGCGTCGGTCAGGCCGCCGATCACGTCACCGATCGCCACGCCGCGAGTGGTGTGGGCCTGCGGGTCGAAGAACATCTCGACGTGCCGCACGCCCTGCTCCGGGCAGGTCCGCAGGTACGCCGAGGCGAGCTCGGCGAAGTCGTCGCGGGTCCGGAGGACGGCCATGTTGGCGTAGTAGACGTCCAGGAAGGACTGCAGATCGGTGAAGTCGTAGGCGGCCCGCAGGTCCTCCACCGAGGCGTACGGCAGCGCGACGTCGTGCCGCCTGGCCAGCTCGAACACGGTCTCGGGTTCGAGCGTGCCCTCGATGTGCAGGTGCAGCTCGGCCTTCGGCAGCGGCGGGGTCCCGGTGGTCGTCACCGCGACATCATCCCGCGCCGCCCGGGACGGTCAGGAGCTGGTGACCGTCGACGTCATGTAAGCCGAGATCCGGTGGCCACGGGAGCGGTCGCGGGCCGCGGCGCTCGCCCGGGCCCGCTGCGCGGCGGTCCGCACCGGACCGGCCGTCCAGTGCCGCCCGCAGTCCCCGGCCGCGACGACGGCGCGTCCCGCACCCGGGCGGGACGGCAGGTCCGGCAGCCGGGCCGGCTCCCGGTACCCGGCACCGCCGAGGAGCTCCTCGGGCGTGGCCGGCCGGGCCTGCGCAACAGGGGCCGCGGCAGCCGGGTCCGCAGCGTCCGGGGCAGCAGCGTCCGCGGCGGCAGCGTCCGCGGCGGCAGCGGCTGCGGTGCCGGTGGGCTGCCAGGTCGCGTCGGCGAACAGCTCGACGGCGCGCCGGGCCACCCGGACCCCCGCGGCGACGGCGCGCCGGGCCGGGTCCGGTCGGGCCGGTGCGGTCTGCGGGGCGCTCACGACGACGCCGGCGTCGAGGTCGTCGAGCACCGCGTCGGCGGCGTCGGCGGTCCACTCCGGCCGGTCGTCGCCCCGGACGGCGACCACGTGCACCTCGCCGGTCAGGGTCGGGGCGAGCGCGGTGACGAACGAGACCGCCCACGCGGCCGACTGCTCGTCCCCGCTGATCGCGACGATCCCACCGGCACCGCGGCGCAGCATGCCGGGCAACGCGGCGTGGGTGAGACGCATCGTCGCGGTCGTGCCGAGGTCGACGCTCGCCTGCGCGGCGCCCGACGCGGCGACCGCGTCGGCGAGTGCGTCGTGCACGAGGACATCGACGGCCGGGGCCTCCGGGCCGGCGAGGTGGGCCTCGAGCCGGAACAGGCCGTGCCGGGTGCCGAGGTCCGCGACGAGGACGTCGGCGCGCACCCCGTACCGGGCGGCGAGCTCCCGGGCGGTGGGGGCGACCCGCTCGGGGTCGCGGGTGACGAGCAGGAGGTCGTGTCCGCGCGCGGCCAGTCGGTCGGCCAGAGCCGCGCCGAGTCCCGTACCGCCGCCGGTGATGAGAGCCAGAGCCACACGATCAGGCTAGCGGTACCCGTTCAGCTTAACGCGTTCGGGTGGTCACATCGCGTTGTGATCAGTCAACGCTGCGTAGATGCCGCAGGTCAGGAATCGATCGTGGGACGA
Source organism: Pseudonocardia sp. EV170527-09 (assembly GCF_008369905.1). Classification (NCBI taxonomy): domain Bacteria; kingdom Bacillati; phylum Actinomycetota; class Actinomycetes; order Pseudonocardiales; family Pseudonocardiaceae; genus Pseudonocardia; species Pseudonocardia sp. EV170527-09. Next base: position 20,270 of record NZ_VRMC01000061.1, on the reverse strand, counting down.
CGGGCGTGCAGCCCCTCCTCCAGAGCGGTGGCGACCTCGGCCAGATCGGCGAGCAGGTCCTGCATCCGATCGGCGGAGATCCCGACGGGCGCGGCGGCCAGCACCCAGGCGTCCTCGGCCCAGAGCAGCTCGACGTCCTCGCCGACCGCGTCGCTGGCGTCGGCGACCCGCGGGGTCAGCAGCGGGCGGACGGCGTCGGCGTCGCTGACGAAGGCGTAGCGCTCGCCCACCGGCTCGAGCAGGTCGAGGCCGGCGTCGTCGGGCAGCGGGGCCGAGGGCAGCCGCAGCTCGACGGCGGCGGGCAGCGACTCGTGCACCTGCACCGCGCAGAGCACCGAGCTGATCCGGCCGGCCTGCTCGTGGTCGAACGCGTAGGCCTTGCGCGGGCCGTCCGGGGTGGGGACGTCGCCCGAGACCAGGTTGCGGGCCACACCGGGGCCGCCCTGGTGGATCGTCCCGTAGCGCCAGCGGCTGGGCAGGACGGGATCGGACTCGAGGTACTCCCACTCCCGCATGGAGGCCCAGCGGCGGCGGTCCCGCGTCGCACCCCCGCGGAACCGGTCGAACAGCAGCAGACCGACGCCGAGGACGATCGCGACGAGGGCGATGACGAACCAGACCGACATGCCGGGGAGCGTAGTCCCGACCGGGCTCGTGGAGTGGTAACGCCACGACACGGACGTGCACGTTCGACGCGGTCGGGGACCTCAGCCGGATGCCTCCTCGTCCCACTCGGCCGCCGTGGCCCGGCGAGCCGCGTCGTTCTTGCCGTACTCCAGCACCACGTCCTGCCCGCGGGTCACGGTCTCCTCGACGGCTTTCCGCGCCGCCGGGTCCGCGATCCCGGGCAGCAGCCCGGTCCGCATCGTGTCCTCCAGCCGGCGTGCCACCGCGGCGGCCTCCTCCAGCAGCCCGATGACCTCTTCGACCCGGCGGACGATCGTGCGCGCCAGGTCGACGGCGTCGAGGACGAGGACCGCGATGCCGACCGGCGCGGCGACCCCCGCCGTCACCGCGGCGCCCGCGGCCCACGCGAGCAGCTTCGGGACGAGCCGCACGACGAACTCGGCGATGATGTCGCGCACGACCGCGCGTTCGGTGCCGACGAGCGAGGCCGAGGTCAGCACGACGTCGGCCACCTCGTGGGCGGTCTCGGACAGGCGTCGCGCGGCCTCGACCCGTGCCGCGGCGGCACCGTGGAACGCGTCCCCGGCCGCGCCGGTCCAGGCGTCGGGGGCGGCGAGGGCGGTCTCGATCTCCGGGACGAGGGCTGCCAGCTCGCGGGAGATCTGCTGCCAGTCCTTCGCACGGGCCTCGATCTGCTTCGCGTCACCGCAGAGCCAGTCCAGCGGCTCGCGCAGGAAGTCGAAATGCTCGATGGCCCAGCCGACACCGGCCGCCCCGAGCTCCTCCAGCGGGTCGGCGACCACGCTCAGCGTGTCGAGCCCGGCGACGGCCGTGGCCGCGACGATGCCGCCGGTGTCCTGCTCCCCGACCGCCGTCCCGACGTCCTCGAACGAGGAGAACACCCCTGCACCCTCGAGCGGGCCGGGTCCCTCCACCTCGACCGGCGCCGTCACCGGTCCGCCCCGACCGGTGACGGGGCCGTCGGGACGTCGACGCCGAGCAGCCCGTCGACCACCCGGCTCTCCACCTCGAGGTAGGCGGCGACGGACTCCCGTGCCGCGGTCGCCAGCTCGTGCAGCTCCGAGGCGAGGCGGTCCACGGCCTCGACCCCGGCCCGCATGGCCGACGTGGCGTTGGCGGAGAAGAAGTCGCCGATGACCCCGTAGGCGTCGGAGTCGAGCTCGGCGAGCGACGGGCGCATCCCGGTGACAGCGGAACCGGCGTCGTCGAGGACCCCGGCATGGGTCGAGACCGTGTCGGTGTCGACCGAGAAGCCGGGGCTCGTCACCGCCCGCCGCCCGCCGTCAGCGGCTCCACGATGGCCGCCACCTGCGCCGCGGCGTCGGCGGCGGCCTCCCGGCTCAGCCTCAGGACCGTCTCGGCGAGCCGGGCCCGCGGCAGCTCCTCCGCCCGCACCCCGAGCTGCAGGTCGGTCAGCGTCCCGGACGCGTCGACGGTGACGACGACCGCGCCGTCGCGGGTGCGCGCGGTCGCCGTCACCGTCGCCACCCGGTCCCGGGCCTCCTCGGCCCGGAGCCGGATCGTGTCGATGCGGGTGCGGTACTCGTCCAGCCAGGTACGCCCGGCGGAGGGCTGCTCGGCGGTGAAGGACTCCATGGGCCCCGACGATGACGTGCACCGTCGGGGCCCACGGGCGAACCGGTGGATCAGTTCGCGATCGCGACCGGCTCCAGGGCCTTGCCGACGACCAGGGCACCGGTCCCGCCGTCGGCCGACCGGTCCAGGTCCACCCGGACCGTGTCGCCCTCGCGGACGCCGCCGGACAGCAGCTCGCGGGCGAGCTGGTCGCCGATCGCGGATTGCACCAGCCGGCGCAGCGGCCGCGCCCCGTAGACCGGGTCGAACCCGTTGAGGGCCAGCCACTCGCGGGCCGCGTCGGTGACCTCCAGCGAGAGCCGCCGCTTCGCGAGCCGCCGCGCCAGCACGCCGACCTGGATGTCGACGATGTGGGTCAGCTCCTCGGTCGACAGCGCGTGGAAGACCACGACGTCGTCGAGCCGGTTGAGGAACTCCGGCTTGAAGTGCGACCGGACGACCGCCATGACGGCGTCCGTGCGCCCCTTGTCGTCCAGCGAGGGGTCGGCGATGGCCTGGCTGCCCAGGTTGGACGTCAGCACCAGGATCGTGCTGCGGAAGTCCACCGTGCGGCCCTGGCCGTCGGTGAGCCGGCCGTCGTCGAGCACCTGCAGGAGCGTGTCGAAGACGTCCGGGTGGGCCTTCTCGACCTCGTCGAGCAGCACGACGCTGTAGGGACGCCGCCGCACCGCCTCGGTGAGCTGACCGCCCTGGTCGTACCCGACGTAGCCGGGAGGGGCACCGACGAGGCGGGCCACCGAGTGCTTCTCGGAGTACTCGCTCATGTCGATGCGGATCATCGCCCGCTCGTCGTCGAACAGGAACTCGGCCAGCGCCTTGGCCAGCTCGGTCTTGCCGACGCCGGTGGGCCCGAGGAACAGGAACGAGCCGGTGGGCCGGTTCTCGTCCGCGACGCCGGCGCGCGTCCGGCGCACCGCGTCGGACACCACGCGCACGGCCTCGGCCTGGCCGACCACGCGCCGGCCCAGCTCGTCCTCCATGCGCAGGAGCTTGGCGGTCTCGCCCTCCAGCATCCGGCCGGCGGGGACGCCGGTCCAGGAGCTGACGACGTCGGCGACGTCGTCCGGGCCGACCTCCTCCTTGAGCATCACGTCCTCGTGCTTCTCGACGACGGCGGTCTTCTCCGCGAGCTCCTTCTCCAGCGCCGGGATGCGGCCGTAGCGCAGCTCCGCGGCCCGGCCCAGGTCGCCGTCGCGCTCGGCCCGCTCGGACTCGCCGCGCAGCTGCTCCAGCTGCTCCTTGAGCTCGCGGGTCGCCTCGATGGCGCCCTTCTCGTTCTGCCAGCGCGCGGTCAGCGCGGCCAGCTCCTCGCGCTTCTCGGCCAGCTCGGCGCGCAGCGCGACGAGCCGGTCGGCCGAGGCAGCGTCGGACTCCTTCTCCAGCGCCATCTCCTCGATCTCGAGGCGACGGACGGCCCGCTCCACGGTGTCGATCTCCACCGGGCGCGAGTCGATCTCCATCCGGAGCCGGGACGCGGCCTCGTCGACCAGGTCGATGGCCTTGTCCGGCAGGAACCGGGCGGTGATGTAGCGGTCGGACAGGGTGGCGGCGGCGACGAGCGCGGCATCGGTGATCCGGACGCCGTGGTGCACCTCGTAGCGCTCCTTGAGCCCGCGCAGGATGCCGACGGTGTCCTCGACCGACGGCTCCCCGACGAGCACCTGCTGGAAGCGGCGCTCCAGCGCCGGGTCCTTCTCGATGTGCTGGCGGTACTCGTCGAGCGTGGTCGCGCCGACCATCCGCAGCTCACCGCGGGCGAGCATCGGCTTGATCATGTTGCCGGCGTCCATCGCGCCCTCACCGGACGCGCCCGCACCGACGATCGTGTGCAGCTCGTCGATGAAGGTGATGACCTCGCCCGCGGAGTCGGTGATCTCCTTGAGGACGGCCTTGAGCCGCTCCTCGAACTCGCCGCGGTACTTCGCGCCGGCCACCATCGAGCCCAGGTCGAGGGCGACGACCCGCTTGCCGCGCAGCGACTCGGGCACGTCACCGGCCACGATCCGCTGGGCCAGGCCCTCGACGATCGCGGTCTTGCCGACGCCCGGCTCACCGATCAGCACCGGGTTGTTCTTGGTGCGCCGCGACAGCACCTGGACGACGCGGCGGATCTCGGTGTCCCGGCCGATGACCGGGTCGAGCTCACCCTCGCGCGCCCGGGCGGTGAGGTCCTGGCCGTACTTCTCCAGGGCCTGGTAGCTGCCCTCGGGGTCGGGGCTGGTCACCCGGGCGGAGCCGCGGACCTTGCCGAACGCCTCGCGCAGCGCGTCCGGCGTGGCGCCGTGGCGCTGCAGGAGCTGGGCGACCGGGCCGCCGGACCGCGCGAGCCCGACGAGCAGGTGCTCGGTGGAGACGTACTCGTCACCCATCTCGGTGGCGAGCTGCTGGGCCGCGGTGATGGCGGCCAGCGCGTCACGGGACAGCTGGGGCGCGCTCACCGACGACCCCGAGGCCGACGGCAGCCGGTTGCCCAGCGCGGTCAGCTCGGATCGGACGGCGTCCGCGTCCGCCCCGACGGCGGCCAGCAGCGGCGCGGCGATGCCGTCGCCCTGGGCCAGCAGGGCACCCAGCAGGTGGGTGGGCCCGACATCGGGGTTCCCGGCCAGCGTCGCGGCCTGGGCGGCTGCGGAGATGGCCTGCTGGGTACGGGTGGTGGGGTTGAAGGAGTCCATGCTCCGCGTTCCTCCCGGTCCTTCTGTGTCGACGATCTGTGCATGGGGAGCGGCACCCCGGGCCACTGCTCTCACAGTGTGCCGGACGGTACGCCTCTCGACAGGGTCAACAGCAGAAAAGTTGAGTCTGTTCCGCTCAGGGTGAGGGACTTCGGAGGAACGGCCGCGGCCCGCCCGGAAGGATCCGGACGGGCCGCGGGGTGGAACGGTGACGCGAAGTGCGATCAGCGGTGGTTGTCGCCGAGCACCGCGATCTGGTTGCCGTTCAGGTTGTCCTTGACGTCGACGACGTCGTTCAGGAAGTCGCTGCAGTTGCCGATGTTGGCAATCTGGTTGCCCGCGATCGGGGCGAGGACGTTGAGGCCGGCGAGGCCACCCTCGGCACCGCCGCGGGCGGACGCGTCGCCACCCTCGAAGGCGCAGTTCTTGTCGCCGCCACCGTGGTGGTGACCCTTGTCGTTCCCGTAGTCGCCCGCGAAGGCGAACGGTGCGGCGGCGGCGAGGGCGGCGGCGGAGCCGGCCACGACCATGCCCAGCTTCTTCTTCGACAGCATTCCTGCTTCTCCTGTGTATCCGATTCAGGACGGGTGGTCGCGGCTCCCGGAGCCCGTGGGAGCCGCAACCCGTCCGATCGCCCGGATTCGACCAGACGTGCCCGGTCGGTGACGATCTGCAGCGATCAACGAGGCCGCACCTCGGAAGTGACGGTCCGAACGTCACCTAATCGGCGCACTGTCGGGCAGTTCTCGTCACCGCAGGTCAGCGACGGGTGGTACGGCCGCGCAACGAACGTGATGCGCCCGACACCAGATGGGTCGTGCTCGGGAACCGCCGGCGCGGCGGTCGCGGCACGCGCGGCGCCGTCCCCCGCGCACCGAAGAAGTCGCCGCCCTTGCGGGCCGGGTCGTCGGTGCCCCAGGCCCGCCGCTGCGTCACCCGCTCCATCCGCGGGATGTGCTTGCGGCAGTGGATGTAGGCCTCCTCGACGTCCACCACCACCCAGCGCTCGGCGCGGCGGCCCGCGGCGTGGTCGTCACGCGCGTGCCCGGGGTGGGCGGCGCGGAAGGCGTCGTCGTCCATGATCCGGGCGCGGCCGTTGACGTGCAGCCCGATCAGCGACTCGGTGAAGTCGACCATCAGCAGCCCGATGTGCGGGTTCTCCATCAGGTTGCCGAGACTCGCGTAGACGCCGTTGCCCCGGTACTCGGGGTAGGCCAGCGTGTGCGGGTCCAGCACGTGCAGGAACCCGGGCGGGCCCGCCCGCAGCGAGCTGTCGCACTCGCCGTGCGCGTCGGACGTCGCGACGAAGGCCATCTCCATCCGCCCGACGAACTCGATCATCCGGGGCAGCAGCCGGTCGCGGAGCTGGTCGTCGTAGAACCGGTCGGCGCGGGCGGAGCTGCCCACCTCGGCCTGCACCGCGTGCTCACCCGCGGAGCCGGGCCGGTGCGGACCGTCCGGGACCTCCAGGACCTCGGACGGGCCCCGCTCCGGGGGGCGGGGACGACGACCCGCGGCACGGCCGGACGGCCCCGTCCGGGCAGGACGACGGCGGGGATTCGCAACGGCACGGGACAACCGTGCCATCCGGCACGGCCAGGACCAAACGATCACCATTCCGACCGGCCGGGCCACCGCCACGTCGGCTTTCCGCACGATGGGCGCTATCCTGAGCCCGGCGCCCCCCACGCCATGACGAGTGACCGCCGTCCCCGAACGGATGATGAGTGACGATGCGTGCCCGCTCACCACACCTTGGTGAGCCGGTCGGCGTACGCCGTACCGGCGGACGGAGTCTCTCGCGTACCCTAACCGGCGGAACGCGGGCGTCGACGCCCGGTGTCACCGCGGCACGGAGCACGACCGAGGAGAGTGTCCGCCAGGCATGACTGCTGACCAGCTGATCGCCGGCGACGTCGCCCCGCCGCGACGCCCCGCCTCGGAGGCGGATCGCACCGTCGAGCTCATCCGGACCAGCTTCGCCCTCGTCGAGCCGCAGGCCGAGGAGATCGGCAAGCACTTCTACGCCACGCTGTTCAGCAAGGCACCCGAGACGCGTGACCTGTTCCCCGTGAACATGGAGGTGCAGCGCAGCCGGCTGCTGCGCGCCCTCGTGCACGTGGTGCAGATGGTCGACCAGCCCGACGACCTCGTCCCGTTCCTGCAGCAGCTCGGCCGCGACCACCGCAAGTTCGGCGTGCTGTCCCAGCACTACGACGCGGTCGGCGCGGCACTGCTGTCGGCGATCGCCACGTTCGCGGGCGAGAACTGGACCCCGGAGATCGAGAAGGCCTGGGTCGGCGCGTACGGGATCGTCGCGGACGCGATGCAGCAGGCCGCCGCGGCCGAGCGCGGGCCGGCGTCCTGGCTGGGCCGGGTCGTCGAGCACCGCCGGATCGGCTGGGACCTGGCCGTGGTCACCGTCGCGACCGACCAGCCGGTGCCGTACCAGGCCGGCCAGTACGTCTCGGTGGAGACGCCGCACCGTCCGCGGCTGTGGCGCTACCTGTCCCCCGCCAACGCGCCGCGTCGAGACGGGACCATCCAGTTCCACGTCCGCGCGGTCGAGGGCGGCTGGGTCAGCCGCGCGATCGTCGCGCACAGCCGGGTCGGCGAGACCTGGCGGATCGGCCCGCCGATGGGCCGGATGGCCGTCCCGCAGAACACCCGGCGCGAGCTGCTGATGGTCGCGGGCGGCACCGGCGTCGCGCCGATGAAGGCCCTGCTCGACGAGGTCGGCCGGCGCCCCCAGCCGCCGCGCACCCAGGTCTTCGTCGGCGGCCGGACGTGGGACGACCTGTACGACTTCACCTCGCTGCGCAAGCTGTCCTACAACTACCCGTGGCTCGACGTCATCCCGGTCGTGGAGTACGAGGACGAGCCCTCCGGCGCCGAGACCGGCACCCTGGCCGACGTCGTGACCCGGTTCGGCGCCTGGAGCGACCACGACGTCCTGGTCTGCGGGTCGCCGGCGATGATCCGCTCCACGGTGTCGCGGATGCTGGTCGCGGGCACGCCGCTCGACCGCATCACCTACGACCCGTTCACGATGGACTGAACGGCTCCGCACGCCACGACGGCCGCCCTCCCGCACCCGGAGGGCGGCCGTTGCCGTCGGGGGTGGGCTCAGAACGCCTCGGTCGTCCGCACCGAGAGCACGTGCAGCTCCCGGGTGCCGGTGAACGCGTCCCGGCCGTGCAGGAAGCGGTAGTTGTCCAGGACCAGCAGGTCGCCGCTCTCCAGCCGGAACCGCGGCGCCGCGTCGAACGCGGTGGCGAGCACGTCGGCGTAGGACTCGATGTGCGCGAGGTGGGTGTCCCAGTACGGCTCGCGCGGCACCGGCAGCACGTAGTCGCTCGCCCGGACCGCACGCCGGCCGCCCCGGGTGTGCTCGATCATCCGGCGCAGCAGCGGCGTCAGCGGGACCCCGCGCGGCGGGTTCGTCCGGCTGCCGAAGAAGTCGACGTCGCTGCCGGTCAGGAACCCGTACAGCGACGGGTGCTCCGCGGCGAGCCGGTCGGCCAGCGCGTAGCCGTCGACGAGCACCGAGTCGCCGCCGGACGGCGCCGGCGACGTGCAGTGCATGAACAGGAAGTCCTCGTCGGGGTCGCGCAGCCGCACGGTACGGCCGTGCACGTCGGCCTCCAGGTAGGCGCCGTCGTTGTGCAGACCCAGGACCGGGGAGTCGGTCCCGCCCTGCGGCCGGATGCCGAACAGCTCGCGCAGCCGCCCGCCGAGCAGGGTGGCCGCGGCGACGACCATCGCCTCCGGGTCCGGACCGGCGCCGGGGATGTGGACGACGCCGTCGCGGGCCAGCACCTCCCGGGCCTCGCCGAGCTCCGTCGCGCGGGACACCACCCCGGTCTCGTCCACCAGGCTCTTGAGCTCCGGGCGTGCCTCACCCGTGCGCCGCCCGTCGGTTCCGATCCTCGCCACGACGTACCTCCTGCCGTTCATCCGTACTCGCAGCAGTGTGGCAGGAACGAAGCGATGTCAGAACTGTCCGGTCGGACCGGTCGTCCACCGGCGTTCCAGCCCGCGGCCGAGTGCGGTGACGAGCAGCGCCGTCCCGACGACGGCCAACGCGGGCAGCAGGACGAGCTGCGGGGCCGTTGAACAGGAACTGCCGGCCGTCGGCGAGCATCGCCCCCACTCCGGGGTGGGCGGCTGCGGCCCGAGCCCGAGGAAGGACAGCCCGGCCACGGTCAGCAGGACGTTCGCGAACCGCAGGCACAGGTGCGACAGCAGCGGCCGGGCGAGGTTCGGCAGCACGTGCCGGAACGCGATCCGCAGCGGCCCCGCGCCGACCGCGACGGCGCCCTCGACGTACTCCCGGGCGCGTTCGCGCACCACGAGCTGGTAGGTGAGCCGGGCGAACGGCGTCCACCCGGCGACGACGATCGCCACCAGCAGCGACCACACCCCCGGCGCGCCGCCGGACGCGGCGACGACCACGAGCCCGATCAGCACCGCCGGGATCGCGACGAGCACGTCGATGGTGCGCTGGAACAGCTGGCCGACCGCCCGTCCGCACCAGGCGGCGAGCACGCCCAGCACCGTCCCGATCCCCGCGCACAGCGCGAGCGCGACCAGGGTGAACCCGACCGAGAGCCGGGCGCCGACGGCCAGCCGCGCCAGCACGTCCCGACCGAGCTGGTCGGTGCCGAGCGGGTGCGCGGCCGACGGCCCGGCGAAGCGGTGGGACAGGTCGTTGGCGACCGGGTCGAGCGGCAGCAGGGCGAACAGCACCAGCACACCGAGCAGGACCAGCGCCCCGACCTGCAGGACCGCCGCGCGCCGCGTGGTGCGCGCGGCGGCGCCCGCGGGGCGGGCCAGGACCGAGGCGGTCACCGGACGGCGCTCCGGGCCACCGGGTCCAGCGCGAGCGCGAGCAGCTCGGCGAGGATCCCGGCGACGGCGGCGATCAGCACGATCGCGAGCAGCCCGGCCTGCACGACCGGCAGGTCCTGGCCGAGGACGGCGTCGTAGAGCAGGCGGCCCAGGCCGGGGATCGCGAACAGCACCTCCACCACGACCGAGCCGCCGAGCAGTCCGCCGAGGAACAGCCCGGACAGCGAGGTGACCGAGGTCAGGGCCAGGCGGCCGCCGTGGCGCCACAGCACCCGTCCGTCGCTGATCCCCTTGGACCGCGCGACGGCGACGTGCGGGCGGGCCAGCGCGTCGACGGTCTCGGCGCGCACCAGCTGGGCGGCGAGCGCGGCCGGGAACGCGGCCAGGGTGACCACCGGCAGCACCGCCTGGTCCACGTCGCCCCAGCCGGTCGCGGGCAGCACCGGCACGGTGACGGCGAAGGCGAGCACCAGCGCCGTCCCGAGCACGAACTCGGGAATCGCGACGCCCAGCACCGATCCGGTGGTCAGGGCCCGGTCGACCCGGCCACCGGGACGACGCGCGGCGCGCACCCCGAGCGGGATCCCGACCAGGGCCGCGAGCACCAGCGCGGCGACGGTGAGGGTCAGCGACACCCCGAGCGCGGGCCAGAGCAGGCCCGAGACCGGGGTGCGGCTGGTCCAGGAGATCCCGAGGTCGCCGCGCAGCAGCGCGCCGGCCCAGCCGGTGAACTGGTCCCACCAGGTGCCGTCGAGGCCGTACTGCTCGCGCAGCGCGGCCAGTACCGACGGGTCCAGGTCGGACTCCCCGGTCCGGCTGCGCAGGATCGCGAGCGCGGTGTCCTGTCCGGAGAACCGCGGGAGCAGGAACACCAGCACCGCCGCGGCCACGGCGACCAGCGGCAGCGCCAGCAGCCTGCGTGCGACGAGTGCGGTCACTCCGTGGTCGCCAGCCCGGGGACGACGAGCGACTTGGCCAGCGGGTCGACGGTGTAGCCGGTGACCCGATGCCCGACGCCGTTCGCGTTGGTGTGCACCAGCGGGACCCCGACGACGTCGGCGTTCAGCTTCGCCGCGGCCTCGGTGAACACCTTCTGTCGTGCGGCCGGGTCGGTCTCGGTGGCCAGCGGGGCGAGCAGGGCGTCGAACTGGGGCGAGCAGTAGTGGTTGAGGTTGTAGGAGCCCTGGCAGGTGTAGTCGGTGGCCAGCGTGGCGCCGGCGTCCGGCACGTCGACCAGGTAGCTGCGCGAGAGCAGGTACATGTCGAAGTCCCCGGCGAGCAGCTGCGGCTCGCGGGCGTCGTAGTCGCCGATGCGCACGGTGACCTCGATGCCGGCCCCGCGGAGCATCTCCTGGACGGCGGTGACCAGCGTCGGGAGCTCGGGGCGGGCGCCGTAGGACCCCAGCTCGACGCGCAGCGGGTTGCCAGGGCCGTAGCCGGCCTCGGCCAGCAGCTGCCGGGCGCGCGCGGGGTCGGCCGGCGGCGGGGCGTCCTGCGAGCCCCACGCGACGGCCGGACCGAACAGCTCCGAGGCCGGGATCGCCGACCCGGCGAGCGCCTGCTCACCGAGCGCGGTGCGGTCCACGGCGGCCGCGACGGCCTGCCGCACCCGGATGTCGGCGAAGGGCCTGCGGGACTGGTTGAGGACCAGCGACGCGGTCCGGGGCGCGGCGACGGTCTGGTTCACGTACTCGTCGCCGGTGAACTCCAGCGCGCTGGACTCGGGGAGCTCCTGGGCGATGTCGGCGTCGCCGGCCCGCAGGGCCAGTGCGCGGGCGGCCGGGTCGGGCACGAAGTTCGCGGTGACACCGGCCAGCTGCGGGCGCTCACCCCAGTAGCGGTCGTTGCGGGCGAGGGTCACCGACTGGGTGCCGTTCGTCCGGGTGATCGTCATCGGGCCGGTGCCGGTCTGCTGGACCGACGGCGGCGTGGCCCGGTAGGCCGACGGCGCCAGGATCGCGGTGCTCACGCTGGACAGCCGCAGCGGCAGGATCGGGTCGGGCTTCGTCGTCGTGACGCGCACGGCATCCGCGCCGTCCGCGGCGGCCTGCAGGCCGATCCCGCGCACCGCCCGCGGCGGCGCGGCGACGCCGGCCACCCAGTTCAGGGCGGTCGCGGCGGCCTGCCCGGTGAGCGGCTCGCCGTTCTGGAAGGTCACGCCGGGGCGCAGCTCGAACCGCCAGGTCCGCGGGTCGGACTGCTGGGCCCACGTCGTCGCCAGTGCGGGTCGGGGCTGCCCGTCCGGGCCGGACGCCACCAGGGACTCGGTCACCCCGAGCTGGGAGAGGACGAACGCGTCGTCGGTGTCCACGCCGTAACCGGCCGACGGGCCGAAGGCCATCGCGATCGTGGCCTGCCCGTCCGGCACGACCCGGCCGCTCCCGCCGCCGGTGCCGCCGCACGCGGTGAGGACCGCGACGCTCACCACCAGGGCGGCGGCGACCCGCACGCGGGAACGACGGGGTGCTACGACGGCGCGCACGGCGGCGGGCATCACGACCTGGCCTCTCCGGCGCCCTCGACCGTGTGTCACCCGTCGCCCGGGAGATCTTCGGTAAGCCTGTACAGACGGTCAAGCATCTTCACGCATGCGCATATGTCGTTGTTGCCATCGAGTCGCGACTGCCGAGGTCGACCTGGTACCACTTCGTGGTGCTCCGCAGCCTGCTCCGCCGACCCGCCGATCCCGAGTCGGACCCGCGTCCCCCGACGCCGCTCCGACCGGGCCGGTGGGCCCAGTTCCGCGGGCTCCCCCCGGTCATGAAGCTGCTGATCAGCACCCAGATGGCCTTCAACGTGGGCTTTTACATGGTGCTGCCCTACCTGGCGACGCACCTGGCCGAGGACCTCGGGCTCGCCGCGGCGGCCGTCGGGCTGGTACTGGGACTGCGGACGTTCAGCCAGCAGGGACTGTTCGTGATCGGCGGGACCCTGACCGACCGGTTCGGTGCGAAGCCGGTCGTGCTCGTCGGGTGCTCGCTGCGCGTGATCGGTTTCATCCTCCTCGGCGCGGCCGGGTCGCTGCCCGCGGTCATCGGTGGGGCACTGCTGACCGGGTTCGCGGCGGCCCTGTTCTCCCCGGCCGTCGAGTCGTCGCTGGCGCGGGAGGCCGGGGAGCGGGAGCGCGCCGGTGAGGGCCCGGCGCGGACCGAGGTGTTCTCGATGTTCGCCGTCGCCGGTCAGGTCGGGACCGTCACCGGGCCGCTGGTCGGCACCGCGCTCATGGTGGTCGACTTCCAGCTCGCCTGCCTGGTCGCCGCCGCCGGCTTCGTGCTGGTGGGTCTGGCCCACTGGCGGTGGCTGCCGTGGCGCGAGCCCGAGCAGGCCGGGCAGCCGATGCTCGCGGGCTGGGGCGAGGTGCTGGGGAACCGACGCTTCCTGCTGTTCGCGGTCGGCTACTCGGGTTGGCTGCTCTGCTACAACCAGCTCTACCTGGCCCTGCCCGACGAGCTGGAGCGCGTCGGGCGCACCGCTGCGCTCGGTTTCCTGTTCGTGATGATGTCGGTGCTGGTGATCTGCCTGCAGATGCGGGTGACGGCCTGGGGGAGCCGGATGGGGGCGGGCCGCGCGGTGGTGCTGGGGTTCTGCCTGATGGCCGCGTCGTTCACCGTCGTCGCGGTGGCGCGGCTGCTGCCGGACTTGCCGGGATGGTGGGCGCTCACCCCCGCGGTGCTGATGGTGCTGCTGCTGACCTTCGGCGAGATGTTCGCCGTGCCGGTCGCGCAGGATCTCGTCCCGCGGCTGGCCGGGGAACGCAGGCTGGGTGCCCACTTCGGGGTGCTCGCCTCGTTCGGCGGGCTGATGGTGCTCGTCGGCTCGACAGGGGTCGGGGCGCTGCTCGACCCCACGTTCCCGCCCGCCCTGCCGTTCCTGGTCCTGGCGGCGGTGCCGCTGGCCGGAGCCGTGATGCTGGGCCTGCTGGCCCGGCGCGGAGCGCTGACGGCCGCCTGACCGGCTCGCGGCGCGGGCACACCGGTCGTCGCCGCACCAGGTTCGGTCCCGCACCCCGGTTCCGACGGAGGACGCCGGGGTGCGCGACGGAGCGGGTTCAGCCGTCGTCGGCCGGGCGCCAGCGCACGACGGCCTGACGCCGGTCCACCGGCACGAGGTCGCGCCGGTAGGAGCGGTGCACCGCCGCGGTGGCCTGCGCAGCGGCGGCGCGGACCGCGTCCAGCTCGGCGGTCACCTCCTCGAGACGCGCCGAGAGCTGGTCGACCATCTGCTCCAGTTCGATGATCCGCTTGACGCCCGCGAGGTTCACGCCCTCCTCCTGGGAGAGCCGCTGCACCTCGCGGAGCAGCGCGATGTCGCGCTGGGAGTAGCGACGTCCGCCGCCTGCGGACCGGCCCGGGCTGACCAGGCCGATCCGGTCGTAGCTGCGCAGGGTCTGGGCGTGCAGGCCGGACAGCTGCGCGGCGACCGAGATGACGAACACCGGGCTGTCGTGTGCCACATCGACCGTCGGCGGTTCCTCCCCGTCACGGGGGGTGCGTCGTCCGGACACCGCCATCACCTCCTGGCGCTACCGAGCAGGTCGGCCCGCGGGTCGAACGACGACGTCGCCTCGGCGTAGGCCTCCAGCGCGCTCCTCGCCGCCTCGTCCAGCTTCTGCGGCACCGCCACCTCGACGGTGACCAGCAGGTTGCCCTTCTTCCCGTTCTTGCGTTCGACCCCACGCCCCGACACCCGGAACGTGCGGCCGCTGGTGGTCCCCGGCGGGATCCGCAGCGAGACGGTGCCGTCGAGTGTGGGCACCGTCAGGGTCGCGCCCAGAGCCAGCTCGGGGAAGGTGACCGGCACGGTGAGGGTCAGGTCGTCGGGGTTCTTCGACGACCGCCCGAAGATCCGGTGCGGGGTCACGCTCACGGTCACGTAGAGATCCCCGGCGGGGGCCCCGCCCCGCCCGGGCTCGCCCTGTCCGGGCAGCCGGATCTTCTGACCGTCGTCGACGCCCGCGGGGACCCGGATGGACAGCGACCGGGTCCGGGTGGACACGCCGTCGCCGTGGCACTCGGGGCACGGGTCGTCGATGATGCGCCCGGTCCCGCGGCAGTCGCGGCACGGCTCGGAGAACGAGAACGCACCCTGGCTGCGGTTCACCAGCCCCTGACCGGAACAGGTCGGGCAGGTGCGCGGGGTGCTGCCGGGCCGGGACCCGGTGCCGCCGCAGCGCTCGCACCGCCCGGGCGAGGACAGCTTGATCGGCACCGTCGCGCCGCGCACGGCGTCGTCGAAGGAGATCGTCAGGCTGCTCTCGACGTCCTGGCCGCGGCGGGCGCCGGCCGTGCCGTACCCGCCCGCACCGCCGGCGCTGTTGCGCGCGGCGCGGCCGAAGATGTCGCCCAGGATGTCGCTGAAGTCGCCCGCACCGGCCCCGGCGCCGCCCGCGCGGCCGGCCTGGCCGAACAGGTCGTTGATGTCGAAGCCGCCCTGGCCGGCGCCACCGGGTCGCGCGCCGCCGGGGAAGCCACCGCCGGTGCCGAACCCACCGAAGCCGCCGCCACCGGCGAACATCGCGCGGGTCTCGTCGTACTCCTTGCGCTTGGACTCGTCGCCCAGCACGCCGTAGGCCTCGGAGACCGCCTTGAAGCGGGCCTCGGCCTTCTCGTCGCCGGGGTTCGCGTCCGGGTGCAGCTCGCGGGCGAGCTTGCGGTACGCCTTCTTGATCTCGTCCTGGGACGCCGTCGAGGAGACGCCCAGCTCGCGGTAGTAGTCCTTCTCGATCCAGTCGCGCTGGGTCACTCCGCCTCCTTTCCGTTCACGCCCGCGACGCGGCGGGAGACCCGTCGTCTCCCGCCGCACCGCGTGGTCACGTCCCTACCCGTCCTGGTCAGGCCGGTTCTGCGGCTCGCCGTCGCCGGCGTCCGCGCCACCCGCGGCTTCGGTCTCGGCCTCTGCCTCGGGGCGGTCCTGCACGGTCACCATCGCCGGCCGGAGGACCCGGTCGGAGATGCGGTAGCCACGACGCAGCACCGTCGACAGCACGGTGACCATGGGGCCGGAGCCCTCGGCCGGCTCGTGCTGAACGGCTTCGTGGAGCTGCGGGTCGAAGGGCTCGCCCTCGGTCCCGAACGGCTCGAGACCGAGCTTCGTCAGCACCGCGGTGACCTTGTCCGCAGCGGCCTTGAAAGGTCCCGTGAGGTCGCCGTGCTGGGCGGCGCGCTCGAAGTCGTCGAGCACGACCAGCAGGTCGTTCGCGAAGGAGACCTTCGCGTCCACCTTCGTCTGCTCACGGTCCCGGTCGGCCCGACGCCGGTAGTTGGCGTACTCGGCGCTGACCCGCTGCAGGTCCGCGGTGCGCTCGGCGACCTCGGCCCGCAGCTTCTCGACCTCCGGGTCCTCCCCGTCGGCCGGGCCCGCGACCTGCTCGCCGTCCCCGGCCGGGGCCGCCGAATCGGCGGCCCCGGTCGCGTCGGCGTCGGGACGGACCTCGCCGGTCTCCGGGTCCACCTTGCGGCGGTCCCGGAACGTCACCGGCTCCTCCTGCTTCTGTTCGTCTGCCATGTCGACCGTCCTGTCGTCCCGTGGATGGCCGCCGGCCGTCACTTGCCGCCCTTGGCGTCCTTGTCGTCGTCCACGATCTCGGCGTCGACGACGTCGTCCTGCGCGTCGGAGGCACCGGCCGCGCCGGCACCACCCTCGGCACCGGCACCCGCGGCGCCCTCGGCACCGGGCTGCGAGTACAGGGCGGACCCCATCTTCTGGGACTCGGTGGCGAGCTTCTCCATCGAGGACTTGATCGCCTCGTGGTCGGTGCCCTTCAGCGCCTCCTGGGTCTCACCCAGGGCGGCGTTGACCGAGTCCTTGACGTCGGAGGGGAGCTTGTCGTCGTTCTCCTTGACGAACTTCTCCGTCTGGTAGACGAGGGTCTCCGCCTGGTTGCGGGTCTCCGCCTCCTCGCGACGCTTGGCGTCCTCCTCGGCGTGCGCCTCGGCCTCCTTGACCATGCGGTCGATGTCGTCCTTGGACAGGGCCGACCCGCCGGTGATTGTCATCTCCTGGCTCTTGCCGGTGCCCATGTCCTTGGCGGACACGTTGACGATGCCGTTGGCGTCGATGTCGAAGGAGACCTCGATCTGCGGGACGCCGCGCGGGGCCGGCGCGATGCCGGTCAGCTCGAACATGCCGAGCTTCTTGTTGTACGCGGCGATCTCGCGCTCGCCCTGGTAGACCTGGATCTGCACCGACGGCTGGTTGTCGTCCGCGGTGGAGAAGATCTCCGAGCGCTTGGTCGGGATCGTGGTGTTCTTCTCGATCAGCTTGGTCATGACGCCGCCCTTGGTCTCGATGCCCAGGGACAGCGGGGTGACGTCCAGCAGCAGGACGTCCTTGACCTCACCGCGGAGCACACCGGCCTGCAGGGCGGCACCGGCGGCGACGACCTCGTCCGGGTTGACGCCCTTGTTGGGCTCCTTGCCGCCGGTCAGCTCCTTGACGAGCTCGGTGACGGCGGGCATCCGGGTGGAGCCACCGACGAGCACGACGTGGTCGATCTGGTTCACCGAGATGCCGGCGTCCTTGATGACCTGGTTGAACGGCTGACGGGTACGGTCCAGGAGGTCCTGGGTGATCCGCTGGAACTCCGCGCGGGACAGCGTCTCGTCCAGGAACAGCGGGTTCTTCTCGGAGTCGACCGTGATGTAGGGCAGGTTGATGCTGGTCGAGGACGAGCTGGACAGCTCGATCTTCGCCTTCTCCGCGGCCTCGCGGAGCCGCTGCATCGCCATCTTGTCCTTGGTCAGGTCGATGCCCTGGGAGGACTTGAACTTGTCGACGAGCCAGGTGACGATCCGCTCGTCCCAGTCGTCACCACCGAGGTGGTTGTCGCCGTTGGTCGCCTTGACCTCGACGACGCCCTCGGCGATCTCCAGCAGGGACACGTCGAACGTGCCGCCACCCAGGTCGAAGACCAGGATGGTCTGCTCCTTGTCGCCCTTGTCCAGACCGTAGGCCAGCGCGGCCGCGGTCGGCTCGTTGACGATGCGGAGCACGTTCAGGCCGGCGATCTGGCCGGCCTCCTTGGTCGCCTGACGCTGCGCGTCCTCGAAGTAGGCCGGCACCGTGATGACGGCGTCGGTGACCTCGTCGCCCAGGTAGGACTCGGCGTCACGCTTGAGCTTCTGCAGGACGCGGGCGCTGATCTCCTGCGCCGCGTAGGTCTTGCCGTCGATCTCCGGCGTCTTCCAGTCGGTGCCGATGTGGCGCTTGACCGAGCGGAAGGTGCGGTCGGAGTTGGTGACGGCCTGGTTCTTCGCCGACTGGCCGACGAGAACCTCTCCGTTGCGCGCGAACGCGACGATCGACGGAGTGGTGCGGGCACCCTCCGAGTTCGCGATCACCGTCGGCTCGCCACCCTCGAGGACGGCGACGACGGAGTTGGTGGTCCCGAGGTCGATACCGACCGTACGAGCCATGGTGACTGCCTCCGAGATGTGTGGGGTATGAGTGCGTCCGGCTCAAGTTGTACCAAACCGGGGAGCAGCTCGCGCATCGCCCTTGAGTGGGTTCTGCTCAACTTGCTCTCGTGGGGGTCAACGGACGACCCGAGAGACTTGTTCCCGGGGGACTCAACTTTTATCCGCGACGTTCACGTGTGCAGGTTCGTGGGGCGGGCTAGCCTGTGGCCGGTCGATCGTCGACGGAGGATCACGTGCTCGTACCGGCTGCGCGTCGCACGGCCCTCGGCGTCGCGAGCGCCGCTGCGATCGTCGGCCTCACTTCCTGTATGTCGCAGTCACCTGGCCCCGCAGGGGACCCCGCATCGCCTGCGCGCCCAGCAGCCGTCGATGTGGGCGGGCGCCATCCGTGTGAGCTGCTCGACACCGCCCAGCGGTCGGACCTCGATCTCAGGGACGGGAAGGTCGACGACGCGACGATCGGAGATCTTCCGGCCCCCACATGCGGGTATCTGGGGTCGGACGGGGCCGTCGACGTCAACCTTCAGTTCATCCCGGTTCCGGTGTCTCGACTCCTGTTCGACGCGAGGGCGGTGCCGATCGATGTGGCGGGATACCGCGCCGCCGAGACCGTCTACCCGTCGGACTCGTACCCCTCATGCGAGGTAGGTATCGATATCGACGATTCGACCTCGTTGAGAGCACAGGCCATGGCGACATCGGCGAACCTCCGACGTTCCGGAATGGCCGACAGCGACCTGTGCGCGAGGGCCCGCGCCGTGGTGTCGGCCGCTCTGTCCTCACTCCTGCACCGCTGAACCGACTCCGCGCGACTTCGCGATCGCGACCGGAGCTGTGGGAATCGCCGTCCCCGGGTCCCGGCGACACTACGTTGCGGTCCGTGGAACAGAACCAACGCGGGACCGTGAGCAGCTCGTCGGACGTCTTGATGAGCCAGATCTCGCCGGACAACGTGCTCGAGGTCGGTCGCGTCCTGTCCACCCAGATCACCGCCATCCGCGATTCTCTCCGCAGCGCGCAGAGGACGCGGGTCGGGCCCTGCGGAGACGACCCGATCTCGGGAATCGCGACACCCGCGTTCCAGGACAGGTTCGAGCGGATGATCGCGACGCACGCGCAGCACCAGACCGAGTTGGAGGAGGCAGTCCGACGCCTTCGTGCGACTGCGGTCGACTTCGAACTCGGCGAGGGCGCCATCGCTCGTTCGTTCACGATCTGAACCCGGTACTCCGGAACAGACGATGGCGTTCCACCAGGGCTTCAACTTCGCTGCCAAGTCCCTCCAGGAGAAGTACGCCTGGGTGGTCGGGAAACCCGGCTCGTCCGCGGTCGTCGACGCCGCGTCCGCGCTCCGGACCGCGGACACCGAACTCCGTGCCGCGGCCGACGAGGCCAGGAGGCGCATGACCGAGCTCGGCATCTCCTGGCAGGGCCCCGCCGCGGCCGCCGCCCAGCAGTCCCTCGACGGCATCACCACCTCGATGACGTGCACCGCCCCCGTCACCGCGAACGGCGCGACCCAGCTGGACTCCTACGGACAGTCGTTCGACCGCACCCAGGCCGCCATCGCCGCCTTGGACCCCACCCCGCCCGGCATCTTCACCAGCGGCGTCCGCAACGCCCACCTGCTGGTGGGCGCCCCGTTGACCGGTCTGGGCGCCACCGTCGCCGACTACGTCACCTCGCTCGAACGCGACCAGCGGCACAGCGAGGAGGCAGACCGCGTGCTGCAGGAGCATCTCGACACCGCGTCGGCGATCGACGACCGTTTCCTCACCGTCGACCCGGCGTCGGCCGCGGCGCCCACCGGTGCCGGAGGTCTGCCGCCGAGCTCGGACCGAGCCGGCGGGTTCGGCCCGGCCGCCGTCGGGGACGGCGGCGGAGCCAGCCGTGTCGGCGGCGGGGGGCCGGGCGGCGGTGCACCGGGTCAACCGGGTCAACCGGGTCCACCGGGCGTCGGGCCCCGGCCCGGACCGGGCGACGTCGAACTCGGCGGCGGTGAGGACGGTGGCGCGGGGCCTGTTCACCGGCACCGTGTTCGAGCCGAACCTGGTCGACGACCTGCGCACGGTCGTCGCACCGGAGT
>NZ_VRMC01000507.1:0-263 GCF_008369905.1 Pseudonocardia sp. EV170527-09 | reverse complement strand
GGGTTGACGAAGGCATACGGCGTACCATCCTCCATAGTCAAGTTCACCGCCCTATCAGATTCCTCGGGCCCGCTCACCGTTAAGGCACTGACCTCGGGGACGGTTGATCTCGTTGACCTCTACACAACGACCCCAGCGATTAAGGAACAGCACCTCGTCGTCCTCTCCGACCCCAAGCATCTCCTCGTGCCGCAGAACGTCGTCCCACTTTTACGTAAGAAGGTTGACGACAAGGCACGTGCCCAACTGGCCAGGGTGTCGAA
>NZ_VRMC01000506.1:0-263 GCF_008369905.1 Pseudonocardia sp. EV170527-09 | reverse complement strand
ATGATGGGCAGTGGATCCCACCCGACAAGTTCATCCCGCTGGCAGAGCGGCATCACCGCATCAGGAAGCTCACGAACAGAATGCTCGATCTGCTCGTCGCCGACGCACAGGAAATTCCGCGGGACCTTGCCCGTGCAATGTACTTCTCGGTCAATCTGTCCGCCGAGGATCTGGCCGCTCGCGCGATCGCGCAACGCGTTGCCGATGTCAGGCAAGCGTGTGGCGTTGACGGCGTGATGGTCGAAGCCACCGAAGGTGTGCTG
>NZ_VRMC01000505.1:0-263 GCF_008369905.1 Pseudonocardia sp. EV170527-09 | reverse complement strand
GGAAGAGATGTTCGCCTGGACGGACACCGAGGTCGCGCCGTGGACTGTGGTGAAGAGCAACGACAAGAAGCGTGCCCGGATCAACGCCATGCGCCATGTTCTCGGTAAGTTCGATTACGACAACAAGGACCATGAGGTGGTCGGGCACGCCGACCCGCTGATCGTGGGACGGGCGCTGTCGGACTGAGGCGGCGCCCACCAACGTAGGAGGGCGCTTGCGATTCGTCGCGACACTGCTGTTGTGGCTGGTCACCACCGTCGCT
>NZ_VRMC01000504.1:0-263 GCF_008369905.1 Pseudonocardia sp. EV170527-09 | reverse complement strand
ACTACCGACAACCCGACAGAGTGAATGTATCGCCAGATCAGACATAATTGGTGCGATTCGGGCTCACTGTGTGAGGATCTTGTGGCCCAAATGGAGGTGTGTTCTACTCTGGCGGTGAAGTCTGCGCACCGAAATGCACGTGTAGTAACAGTGGGGGTTCTCGTGGCCTTGTCCATGACCCTGGTCAGCGGGAACGCCATCGCTGCCACCGCTACCCGCTCGGCGGCAGCCGGGATCTCGACAACGGCTCCGCAAGGTGACAT
>NZ_VRMC01000503.1:0-264 GCF_008369905.1 Pseudonocardia sp. EV170527-09 | reverse complement strand
TCATGATTTTTGAGTGCGGCTTGGAACTTGGTTTTACCGCATAAACAGGACACGTTCATTGTGAGTTCCTTCTTCATATGAAGACTGTGTAAATTACTAAAACCTTGTTTATCTTATATATAAATACAAAACAAAAGAGTGTATAAATTGTGTGCACAACTTTTTATACAATGATCACCTCTAGCTTGCTCAGTTCCATCAACACTCAAATTATCAAAATGAATAATCCTAAATCTTTTCCCTACAATATGTTCATAGCATGAG
>NZ_VRMC01000060.1:0-37099 GCF_008369905.1 Pseudonocardia sp. EV170527-09 | reverse complement strand
GGACCCTGGCCGACGGCTGGGCCTACGCCCGACTCTATGAGTCGACCCGCCAACGCAACGACGCCCTACCCGGCTGGCTGCACTTCTACAATCACCACCGCGCTCACTCCGCCATCGGCGGCCAGCCACCAGTCACCAGGCTGACCAACCTCCCTGGACATCACACCTAGGACGTTCCCGACGACGGGGACGGATCATCCCGCCGCCGGGCCCCCGGGACCGCCGTGGAATCGTGGTGAGGTGCTCGCCGGGACCGCACTGCTCCCGCTCGGGTCGGCCGTCACCGTCACCGCCGTCGCGGGCGCGGCCGTGCTCGCCCTCGTCCTGCTCGTGCGCCGGTGGGGCCGGTGGCGACCCGCGGTGCGGGCCGTCGCCCTGCCGGCCGTGGTCGCACTCGTCGTGCTCGCCGTCGCGGTCGCGACGAACGCCTGGTTCGGCTTCTACCCGACGCCCGCCTCGCTGGCCGCCGGACCGGACCGCGGCGGCCTGCCCGCGCCGCCCGCCCCGCCGGTGACCGGCCCCGGCCGGGACACCGTGCTGACCGTCGACGGCGTCGAGGTGCCCGTGCACCTCCCGCCCGGCTACGACGACCACCTCGCCCACCCCGTCCTGGTGTGGACCGGGCCCCGTGACGGGTCGGCCGCGGTCGACGCCGCCGTCGACGCCGCGGTCACCGCGGGACGGATGCCGGCCGTGGTGGTGCTGTGGACCGACCGGGTGCCGGCGGCCCGGCTGCGTGCCGCCGCGGTCGCGGCCGGTGCCCCGGTGCTGCGGACCGACCGGGCCGCGTGGGCCCTCGCCGGCCCGCCCGACGCGCCGGGGTGCCCGCTGGGCCGGGCGCTCGCCGAGCGTGCCGAGGTCGCAACGGCGGCCGGACCTCCCGGCGGCGACGGCTGCCCGGACCCCGCGTCCGGTTCGCCCGATCCGTTGGACCTGGTCGTCGTGCGCACCGCGGCGACACAGGACGATCCGGTGCCGGGCGCGCCGCCGCCGGGCCCGGCGCTAGCGTCGGGGTCGGTGACCGCGGCGCCAGGGACCCCGGCGGCCGACGTCGTCGCCGCGGAGCTGGACGCGCTCGGCGCCCGGCTGCCGGGTCCGGTGGCCCGCTCGGACGCCGCCGGTGGATCGCCATCGGGGACGGAAGCGACAGGAGGAACGCGTGACGGGCTCTGAGGGCTCCGGTCCGCCCGGCGACACCAGGGACGAGCACGGGGCCGTCCGCTCCACTCGCGGAGCCGCCCCGACGCCGGACCCGGAGGCCCGCAGACGACGGCTGTCCGAGGCCGCCGTCGTGCGCGCCGTGGTGTGGGCGGCACGGATCGTCGGTGCGCTGACCGTCGTCGCGGCGGTGCTTCCCGCGCCGCGGCGCATCCTCGGCAGCGAGCTGCGCAGCACGCTGGGACTGCCCGCGGGGCTGGGGCTGGCGTCGCTGGTCGTGACCGCACTCGCCGGGGTCGGCCTGCTGCTGCTGGCCACCGGACTGCGCCGGCGCAAGCAGCGCGCGTGGTGGGTGGCGACCGCGACGACGACGTTCCTCGTCGTGGTCAACCTGCTGCACGTGCTGGACCAGCGGCGCGGCATCGGGCCCGCGGTGCTCGTCGTCGCGCTGCTGGCGGCGCTGATCGCCACGCGCCGCTACTTCGTCGCCCGGCAGGACCCGGGCGGGCTGGGCCGGTCGGCCCGGTCGCTGCTGCAGTTCGGGCTGTCCGGCTTCCTCATCGTCTGGGTGCTGCTCGCGCTCAACCCGCACCGGCTCGTCGGCGACCCGTCGATCGCCGCGCAGGCCGCGCACGCGGCGCTGTCGCTGATCGGGGTGACCGGCCCGGTCGAGTTCGAGCAGCGCGCCGTGTGGCTCGACGACCTGACCTCGGCGATCGGGCTGACCTTCGGGGTGGTGGCGCTCGTCGTCGCCGGGTATCACCTGCTGCGCTCACCGGAGCCGCGCCCGTCGCTCGCCCCCGAGGACGAGGAGCGTCTGCGCGCCCTGCTCGACCAGCGCGACGGCGACTCGCTGGGCTACTTCGCCCTGCGCCGTGACAAGGCCGCGGTGTTCGCCCACGGTGGGAAGTCCGCGGTGTCCTACCGGGTGCTGGCCGGGGTCGCGCTGGCCTCGGGCGACCCCGTCGGCGACGTCGGCGCGTGGCCCGGCGCCATCGAGGCCTTCCTCGACATCTGCACCCGGTACGGCTGGTCGCCCGCGGTGCTGGGCTGTTCCGAGCGCGGCGCGACCGCCTGGGCCAAGGCCGGTCTCGACGCCCTGGAGCTGGGCGACGAGGCGGTGCTGGAGACGGCGACGTTCAGCCTCGACGGGCGCCCCATGCGCGGGGTCCGCCAGACCGTCAACCGGATGCAGCGCAGCGGGCACACCGTCGAGGTGACGCGGCTGCGCGACGTCGACGAGGCCGAGCGGACGCGGATCGCCGAGCGCGCGCACCGCTGGCGCGGCGCGGAGGGCGAGCGCGGCTTCTCGATGGCGTCCTCGCGGGTCGCGGACCCCTCCGACCCGGACGCGGTGATTGTCACCGCGTTCCGCGACGGCGAGCCGACCGGGATGCTGCAGCTGGTCCCCTGGGGCCGCGACGGGCTCTCGCTGGACCTCATGATCCGCTCCGCCGACGCCGACAACGGCGTCAACGAGCTGATGATCGCCGAGCTGATGGCGGCCGCGAAGGACCACGGTGTGAAGCGGGTGTCGCTGAACTTCGCGATGTTCCGCTCCGCCCTGGAGCGCGGCGAGCGGATCGGTGCCGGACCGATCGCCCGCGGCTGGGCCCGGGTGCTGCGGATCGCCTCGCGCTGGTGGCAGATCGACTCGCTCTACCGGTTCAACGCGAAGTTCCGTCCCACCTGGTACCCGCGCTACGTGCTGTTCCCCGCCGTCCGCGACCTGCCGCGGGTGCTGTTCGTCGTGCTCGAGGCCGAGGGCTTCGGCGGCCGTCCGCCGGCGCTGCTGCGGCTGCTGCGCCGGTGAGCCGGGACCACGTGGGGACGGTGTCGTGATCCACGCCTCCGAGCTGCGCCTCGACGTCGTCGCCGCGGCGGTGGTGCCGGCCGTCACGGCGGTACTGGCGCTCGCCCTCACCGGAGGGTTGTGGCACCGGCTGCGCCGGGTCGCGCGGACGCTGCTCGTGATCGTCTCGGCCGTGGCCGTGTTCGCGGCCGCCGGGGCCGGGGCGAACCTGCTCGGCGGCTTCTTCCCCACCGTCGGCTCGCTGATCGGGTCCTCTCCCGACCCGGGCGAGGGGTCGGTCGCCGACATCGGCCCGGACGGTGCCGGCCTCGACGCGGCGATGCCGCTGGTCGCCGCCCGGTCCGCGCAGGGGCTGGGCTCCACGCTGCACATGACCCTGCACGGGGACGCGTCCGGCATCGACCGCGACGCCGACGTCTACCTCCCGCCCGGCTACACCGAGCACCCGCAGGCCCGCTTCCCGGTCGTCGAGTGGCTGCCCGGGTTCCCCGGCGAGCCCCGCGAGGTCGCCGCACTGTTCCGGGTCCCCGAGGTCCTCGACGCCGCGATCGCCGCGCACCGCATCCCGCCGGTCGTGCTGGTGATCCCCGACATCAACGGCGAACCCCGGTTCGGCCACGACCAGGAGTGCGTCGACGCCCAGCACGGCGCAGCCGACGACACCTACCTGACCACCGACCTCGTCGGCTGGACGACCCGACACCTGCGGGTGCGCACCGACCGCGGCGCCTGGGCGCTGGCCGGCTGGTCCTCGGGTGGCTACTGCGCGATGAACCTGGCGCTGCGCCACCCGCGCACCTACGCGCTCGCGGTCAGCCAGAGCGGCTACGACCGCACTCCCGACGACGTCGTCACCGGGGAGCTGTTCGCCGGCCGGCCCGACCTGGCCGCCGCGAACGACGTCGTCGCGCTGCTGGGCGAGCGGCCCGCACCACTGGCGATGCTGGTCACCGCGGGTTCCGACGAGCCCGAGGAGCGGGCGGCGGCGGACCGGATCCGGGCCGCCGCGGCGCCGCCGGTGACCGTCGACACCCGGGTGTACCCGGGCGGCGGACACAACCAGAACGCCGTCCGCGCCCAGCTGCCGGACCTGGTGGACTGGCTGGGTGCGCACCTGCTGGGGCCGCTCGCCCCGCCCGCGACGCCGGCGGGTGTCACGATCGACGACGGGCCCGGTGTGCCGCAGCGCGTGCTGCCGGTGCCCGACCCCTAGGAAGGAGACACGCGTGGTCTGGGAGGGAGTCGGCACCCTGCTGCTGGTCGGTGGGCTGCTCGCCGGGGTGGTGTGGATCGTGATCGCGGCCGGCGTCGGGGAGATCCCGGCGGTGCTGCACGGCCTGGCGCTGTGGTTGCTGGTGCCGCTGGCGTGGCTGGGGTCGCTCGGGGTCGTGCTGGCCGGCGGCTCGGTCGGGGTCGGCTGGGCGGTGCTGCTGGGGCTGCTCGTCGCCACCGGGATCGCCTGCGGGGCGGCGCGGATGCTGGCGGGTCGACGGAGCTGACCACCCACCGGTCAGAATGACGAGGTGGACTTCCGCTCCGTCTACCGCCACCGCTTCCTGCGCACCGCCGCGGCGACCCTGCACACCACGATGGCCGACCCGGCCGCGAACGTCGCCGCCGTGCTGGAGACCGCGCGGACCTGCGCCGACGACGGCGTCGGGCTGGTGGTGTTCCCCGAGCTGACGCTCTCGGGCTACTCCATCGAGGACGTCCTGATGCAGGACACCCTGCTGGACACCGTCGAGACCGAGCTGGCCTCGCTCGTCGCGGCGACGGCGGACCTGCTGCCGGTCCTCGTGGTGGGGGCACCGCTGCGGTACCGCCACCGCCTCTACAACTGCGCCGTCGTGATCCACCGGGGCCGGATCCTCGGCGTCGCCCCCAAGTCCTACCTGCCGACCTACCGCGAGTTCTACGAGCGCCGCCAGACCGCCGCCGGCGACGACGTCCGCGGTGCGACCATCCGGCTGGGCGGCGCGTCCGGTGTCGACGTGCCGTTCGGCACGGACCTGCTCTTCGCCGCCGAGGACCTGCCCGGCCTGGTGCTGCACGCCGAGATCTGCGAGGACTACTGGGTGCCGATCCCGCCGTCGTCGGAGGCGGCACTGGCCGGGGCGACGGTGCTGGCGAACCTGTCCGGCTCGCCGATCACCGTCGGCCGGGCCGACACCCGGCACCTGCTGTCGCGCTCGGCGTCGGCGCGCTGCCTGGCCGCCTACGTCTACGCCGCCGCGGGCGAGGGCGAGTCCACCACGGACGTCTCCTGGGACGGCCAGACCATGATCTACGAGAACGGCGTGCTCCTCGCGGAGTCCGGACGCTTCCCGCAGGGGGCGCGGCACGCCGTCGCCGACGTCGACCTCGACCTGATCGCCGCCGAGCGGCGCCGCCAGGGCACGTTCGACGACAACCGCCGCACCCACGCCGCCCGCACCGACGCCTTCCGCACCATCGGGTTCCGGCTCGACCCGCCCGGCCACGACATCGGGCTGCGCCGCACCGTGGAGCGCTTCCCGTTCGTGCCCGCCGACCCGGCGCGGCTGGAGCAGGACTGCTTCGAGGCGTACTCGATCCAGGTCGCCGGGCTGGAGCAGCGGCTGCGTGCGATCGGCCAGCCGAAGGTCGTGATCGGCGTGTCCGGCGGGCTCGACTCCACGCACGCGCTGATCGTCGCGGCCCGGGCGTTGGACCGGCTCGGGCGCCCGCGCACCGACATCCTGGCCTTCACCATGCCCGGCTTCGCGACCTCGGACCACACCCGCAGCAACGCCGTCGCGCTGTCCCAGGCCCTCGGGGTCACCTTCGACACGATCGACATCACCGGCACCGCCCGGACGATGCTGTTGGAGATCGACCATCCCTTCGGTCGTGGCGAGCCGGTCTACGACGTCACGTTCGAGAACGTCCAGGCCGGGCTGCGCACCGACTACCTGTTCCGGCTGGCGAACCAGCGCGGCGGGATCGTGCTCGGCACCGGGGACCTGTCGGAGATCGCGCTCGGCTGGTCCACCTACGGCGTCGGCGACCAGATGTCGCACTACAACGTCAACGGCGGCGTCCCGAAGACGCTGATGCAGCACCTCATCCGCTGGGTGATCTCCTCCGAGCAGTTCCCGGCCGAGGTCTCCACCGTGCTGCAGTCGGTGCTCGACACCGAGATCACCCCGGAGCTGGTGCCGTCGGACGGGACCACCGAGGTGCAGTCCAGCCAGGCCACCGTCGGGCCGTACGCGCTGCAGGACTTCACGCTCTGGTACACGCTGCGCCACGGCTACCGGCCGTCGAAGATCGCGTTCCTGGCCGGGCACGCCTGGTCCGACGCGACCGCGGGCGCCTGGCCGCCCGGCTTCCCCGACGACGAGCGGCCCGAGTACTCGCCGGCGGAGATCCGCCGGTGGCTGCAGGTGTTCGCCCGGCGCTTCTTCCAGTTCGCCCAGTTCAAGCGCTCGGCGCTGCCGAACGGCCCCAAGGTGTCCGCCGGGGGTGCGCTGTCGCCCCGCGGTGACTGGCGGGCGCCCTCGGACCTGTCGGCGACGATCTGGCTGGACGAGATCGAGCGGGAGGTCCCGGAGGGCTAGGCGGCGATCCGGTCCCGCTCGGCGAGCTCGGCGGCCACCTTCTCCCGGTGCGCGCCCCTGGCCCGGGCGTGCGCCGGGCTGCGGCGCAGCACCAGGTAGGCGACGGCGAGCACGGCGAACCAGATCGGCGTCACCAGCAGGGCGACCAGGGTGTCGTCCTGCTGGGTCAGCGCCCACAGCACGAACACGAAGAACGCCAACACCGCGACGACCATCGGCACCCCACCCGGCATCGGGAAGGTCGACGCCGCGTGGCGCTGCGGGCGGCGCCTGCGGTGCTCCAGGTAGCTCACCAGGATCATCGTCCACACGAACACGAAGCAGACCGACGAGATCGTCGTGACGACGGTGAACGCCCCCACCACGGACTGCCCCGAGTACAGCAGCGCCACCCCCACCAGCAGGAACGCGCACGAGAACGCGAGCGCGTTCACCGGGACCCGGCGCGCGGACAGCCGGGCGAACCGCGGGGGCGCGGCGCCGTCACCGGCGAGGCCGTAGACCATCCTCGACGTCGACTAGATGCCGGAGTTGGCGCTGGACAGGGCGCTGGTGAGCACCACGAAGTTGACGACGCCTGCCGCCGCGGCGAGCCCGGCGAGGCCGAACATCGCGACGAACGGGCTCTCGTCGGCAGCGATCCGGCTCCACGGGGTGACCGCGCAGATGACGACGAGGGCGCCGACGTAGAACAGCAGGATCCGCACCGGGATCGTGTTGATCGCCCGCGGCAGCGTGCGCTCCGGGTCACGCGCCTCGGCGGCGGTGGTGCCGACGAGCTCGACCCCGACGAAGGCGAACACGGCGATCTGGAAGCCGGCCACGAAGCCTGTTGCACCGGTCGGGAAGAAGCCGCCGTCGTTCCAGAGGTTGGCGAACGCCGCGGTCGTGCCGTCCGGGGCGCGGAACCCGCCGAAGACCATCGCCAGCCCGACGACGACGAGCGCGAGGATCGCAACGATCTTGACCAGGGCGAACCAGAACTCGGCCTCGCCGAAGGCGCGCACCGTCGGCAGGTTCAGCGCGAAGAGCACCAGGATGCAGGCCAGCGCGGGAATCCAGAGCGGGACGTCGGCCCACCAGTAGGCGACGTAGCCGGAGATCGCGACGACGTCGGCGATGCCGGTGACCACCCAGCAGAACCAGTAGGTCCAGCCGGTGAAGAACCCGGCCCACGGGCCGAGCAGGTCAGCGGCGACGTCGCTGAAGGACTTGTAGCGCAGGTCCGACAGCAGCACCTCGCCCATCGCGCGCAGCACGAAGAACAGGAAGAAGCCGATGATCGCGTAGACCAGGATCACCGACGGCCCCGCGAGCGAGATCGTCTTGCCCGCCCCCAGGAACAACCCGGTGCCGATCGCGCCGCCGATGGCGATGAGCTGGATGTGGCGGTGGGCGAGGTCCCGGCGGAGCGGCGACCCGGCCGTCGCGTCGTCGTGCATCGTGCTGTCCCCCTTGCGCTCCCGAACCGTTCGGAGGCGCCCGACCGTATCGGTGCGCAATGCGGACGTCCCAACGTGACGGGTACGGACGGGGGCGGTCCACTGGTCTGGACGCCGTGACGACGAGTGCTCCGAGTGCGCGTCCGGCGCAGCGGTGGTGCGTGTCGTCGTGCCGTCGGCACCGAATACCGATCGGTGGCACGGTTCACCGAGCGGACAGGGCTCCACTGTGCCGACGGGACGGCGTCAGACCCGGCGACCGGGCGACCGAGCCGGTCCGCCCCGTCCGCCGGCACCCGGTGCGAACAGCGGATACGGACGGTCCTGAGTGGATCGCCGGTCCGCGGTGGGCGGGGCCCCGGCCCGCCGGGGACGGGTGAACCCGACCACTACTGTCGCTCGCATTCGACCTGGAGGTGAGTCGTGGCACTCGCGAACATCCTGTCCGAGATGCCGGATCTGCTGGAGCGGACCCTGGCGGAACACACCCCCGACACGCAGGGCTTCTGCCGTGAGTGCCGGGACGCGACGGGGGTCAGTGCCACCTGGCCCTGCGTGACCCGCGAGCTGGCCGAGCAGGCCCGCTCGATGTCCTCCCCCGGCACCGGAACCAGCACCGGCCCCGGACCCGGCGCCGTCGACGAGCGGGCGGTCGAGGGCACCGTGGCCGGGCGTCGCCGGGCCAGGGACCTCTCGTCCTCGGCCGGCGCCCCGGCCCCGCTCGGCAACGGCCGGCACCGTTCGATCTAGGCCCCTCCGGCGCCCCGGACACCGCGTCCGGGGCGCCGTCGTCGTCAGGAGAGCCGGGCGGGCGCGTCCGGGCGGTGCGTCTCGCGGATGAACAGCACCGCGACCAGCGAGATTACCGCGACGACGACCATGTAGGCCGCGACCGCCATCGACGTCCCGTAGCCCTGCTGCAGCGCGGCGGCGATCAGCGGTGCGAACCCGCCGCCCAGCACCGCACCGACGGCGTAGGAGAAGGACGCGCCGCTGTAGCGGAAGCGGGCCTCGAACATCTCCGCGAACAACGCGGACTGCGGGCCGTAGGACAGCCCCAGCCCCACCGTGAGGACGACGACCGCGACGACCATCGCGGCGAACCCGGTGGTGTCGAGCAGCAGGAAGAACGGCACCGGCCACACCACGAGCAGCACCGAGCCCGCCAGGTAGGCAAGCTTGCGGCCGACCCGGTCCGACCAGACTGCGCCGGCGACGATGCTGACCAGCCAGCTCAGCGAGCCGATGATCACGACGACGATCATGGTGTTCCGCGGGACCTCCAGCACCTGGGTGCCGTAGGAGAGCAGGTAGGCCAGGAAGATGTAGCCGATCGCGTTGTTGGCGACGAAGCTGACCGAGGCCAGCACCAGCTCGCGCGGACGCTGCCGGAACACCTCCAGGATCGGGGCCCGGCTGCGGCCGCGCTGGGTCCGCAGCAGCGCGAACACCGGGCTCTCCTCGACCCGCATCCGGATCACGAGCCCGACGACGACCAGCAGGATCGACAGCAGGAACGGGATCCGCCAGCCCCACGCGGCGAACTGCTCGGCGGTGGTCAGGTTGGACACGACGAGGAACACCAGCTGGGCCAGGATCAGCCCGGCGGGCACCCCGATCTGCGGGAACGAGCCGTAGCGCCCGCGCCGGCCGGGCGGGGCGTGCTCGACCGCCATGAGCGCGGCCCCGCCCCACTCACCGCCCGCCGAGAGACCCTGCAGCAGGCGCAGCACGACGAGCAGCACCGGCGCCGCGACGCCGATCTGGCCGTAGGTGGGCAGCAGGCCGACCCCGACGGTGGCCACGCCCATCAGCAGCAGCGAGAGGACCAGCATCCTCTTGCGGCCGAGACGGTCACCGAAGTGCCCCCACACGATGCCGCCGAGCGGACGTGCCACCAGGCCGACGCCGAGGGTCGCGAACGCGGCCAGGGTGCCCGAGGCCGCGGACATCGTGCTGAAGAACTGGCTGTTGAACACCAGGGCCGCGGCCGTGGCGTAGATGAAGAAGTCGTACCACTCGATCGTCGTGCCGATCGCGCTCGTCGCGGCGACCCGGCGCACCTGCGCGGGCGCGGAGCCGGTCGTGTCGGCGGCACTCGTCGGGCCCGTGCCGGGCGCGGCCTGCTGCTCGGTCATGCGTCCTCCCCTGACCCGGGACGGCGGTGTCCCGGACGCGCTACTTTTGCACCGAACGTCCGGTCGGGTAAAGACGTCCGGTGCATCCGGTGCGTGCCACTCGCCGCACGGCCGGGTGCGGTCGCCGCCACGAACGGACCGTGAAGATCGGACATCGCGGGACATTCGCTACCGTCCGGTCACTGAACACGCGGTCCGGTATCCCCCGACGGGCCGGGATCCCCCGATCCCGACGCTCCCCCCGCAGCCCGGCCGGTCCGCGTGCCGGAGGAGAGACCGTGCCGCCGCACCAGGAAGTGCCCCGACACCGACATCGGACGCAGGCCGGGCCACGGCCCGGCCTGCGTCACGTCGCCACCGCGGCCGCCGTCGCGAGCGGCACGCTCGCCGTCGTCACGCCCGTGACCGGGCTCGACCTCGGGCCGACCCGGGCCGACCTGCGCCTGGCCGCGCAGGAGGTGTCCGACGGCGCCGACCCCGGCGCGCCGTTCGCCGAGGCCGCGGCCGCCGCGCGGGACACCCCGGTCCTCGGCGCCGAGATCGTCCGCGACGCGGGCCTGCTCGACCCGGCCGCCGACGCGAGCCTCGCCGCCGCGCGCAAGGCCCTGGGTCTGGCCCAGGAGGCCGCCGAACGGGCCAGGGCCGCTGCGGAGCTCGCCGCGCGCGGGCTGAACGACCCGTCGTGCGGGCTCGACCTCGGCGACCTGGGCCGGGTGAAGGGGTGGGTCTCCGACGCCGCGGAGTTCCTCGGCTGCGCCTACGGCGAGACCGACCTGATCGGCGTCGCGCAGCGGGCGAACGCCTCCGACCATCCCACCGGGCACGCGCTGGACATCATGGTGCGCGGGCAGAAGGGCGACCGCATCGCCGACTGTGCGCTGGCCAACGCCGACGAGCTCGGCGTGAAGTACGTCATCTGGGAGCAGCGCATGAACGACGGCTCCGGGTGGTCGACGATGGAGGACCGCGGCGACGACACCGCGAACCACTACGACCACGTGCACATCTCGTTCGACGAGCGCGCCGGGTCCGGCGAGCCGGACCTCGGCCGCTGCGCCTGACCCGCGCCACCCGGTCCGCGCGGAGCACGGACCGGGTGGCGCGGGGTGTCAGACGCCGATCTTCGCCGGACGTCCGCCCTTCAGGTGCCGGATCGCGGCGACGGCCGGGCGCGGCTGCGCGGCGCCGCCGTCGGGCCAGTGCGAGGCGGGCTGCTCCGGGGAGGCCCCGTCGAGGTCGCCCGGGTGCTGCACCGACACGAGCACGAAGTTCTCGGTGACGACCGGGCCGCAGCACTCCGAGCCGACCGGGACGCTGGCGAACAGCCGGGTCGAGCCGCGCTGCGGCCCCTCCAGCACGACGCCGTAGAGGCCGTCGTTGATCTTCAGCGCCTGGGTGGAGTCGGTCGAGACCCACAGGTTGCCGTAGGGGTCGAACGCCACGTTGTCCGGCGAGGTGATCGGGCTGACCTGGGACTTGTCGAACCCGCCGAAGTAGGTCGACGGGTCGTCGGGGTCCCCGCAGACCAGCAGGATGTTCCAGGCGAACGTCGTCGCCGCCGGATCGTCGCGCGTCTCGGTCAGCTCGATGACGTGGCCGTGCTTGTTGGCGTTGCGCGGGTTCGCCTCGTCCGGACCGGCCTTGGCGCCCGCCTTGCCGCGGTCGGAGTTGTTGGTGCAGGCGATGTAGACCTTCCCGGTGCGCGGGTTGGGCTCCACGTCCTCCGGACGGTCCATCTTCGTCGCGCCGACCTTGTCCGCGGCGAGCCGGGTGAACACGAAGACGTCGGCGACGCTCATGCCGTCCACGTAGGACTTCGTGGTCGACGCCAGCGGCTTCCACTGCCCGGAGCCGTCGAAGCGGCCGTCACGCGGGAGGGCCCCGGTGCCGGTGATCTCCGCGGCCGGGCTGTCCCCGGTGAAGGTCGCGACATAGAGCGTGCCCGAGGACAGCAGGGTGGCGTTGTGCTCGCGGGCGGCCCGGCTGTGGCCGCGGCGCATCCGCTTGTCCGACACGAACTTGTAGACGTAGTCGAAGCGCTCGTCGTCGCCCATGTAGACGACGGGGCGGCCGTCGCGGGTGAGCGCGACGGTGGCGCCCTCGTGCTTGAAGCGGCCGAGCGCGGTGTGCTTGACCGGCTTCGAGCGCGGGTCGTGCGGGTCGATCTCGACGATGTAGCCGAACCGGTTGGCCTCGTTCGGCTCCTGCGCGAGGTCCCAGCGCGGGTCGACGCGCTCCCA
This sequence comes from Pseudonocardia sp. EV170527-09, assembly GCF_008369905.1. Classification (NCBI taxonomy): domain Bacteria; kingdom Bacillati; phylum Actinomycetota; class Actinomycetes; order Pseudonocardiales; family Pseudonocardiaceae; genus Pseudonocardia; species Pseudonocardia sp. EV170527-09. The sequence continues at coordinate 24,730 of NZ_VRMC01000060.1, read as the reverse complement.
CTTGCGCGACAAGCTGCCCTCGGAGATCCCGTAGCGCTTCGCGCGCTCGTCGGTGACCGGGCCGGAGGCGAAGTAGCCGTCGAAGTTCTCCTCGCCGGACAGGAAGGTGCCCCACGGGGTGGTGCCGCCGGCGCAGTTGCCGATCATGCCCTTGACGCTGCGTCCGGTCGGGTCGGCCTTGGTGCGCAGCACCTCGGCACCGGCGGCCGGGCCGTCGAGCACCATCTCGGTGTCGGCGGTGATCCGCCGGTTGAGCTTCCCGTTGCGGTCGTAGCGCAGCTCGCCGGTGCGCAGGTCGCGGGTCACCTCGACGACGCCGCCGCCGTGCGCGGCCATCCCGATCCGGATCTGCTCGGGGGTGGGGGCGTCCTCGTCGTACCCGCGGAACATCAGCGGCTCGAGGGTGTACTCGTGGTTGGAGAACATGACGTAGCGGCGACCCGGGCCGTCGATCGGCAGGATGCCGCAGAAGTCGTTGTTGTAGCCGAACTGGCGGGCCTGCGCCGCGGCGGTCTGCTTCTCGAAGTCGAACTCCGGCGCGTCCGGGAACATCGGGTCGCCCCAGCGGATCACGACGTTGCTCGCGTAGTCGGTCGGCACGCGGATCGCGTCGTCGAGGTTCGGCGCGACGGTCTCGTACTGCAGACCGCGCGGGGGCCGGGCCTGCTGCGGCGCGGCCACGTCGGCACCGAGCGGATGGGCCGGCGCGGCCGGGGCGGGCTCCGCCGCGGAGGCCGTGCCGGCCAGCGCCACACCGGCCCCGGCGCCCAGGCCGATCACCGCACCGGCGCGGAGCATCCCGCGCCGGTCGAGCACGGCCTGCATGACGTCACCGAAGTAGGCGTTCGACGACGGGTTGGGCTCGGGCCGGGAGCAGGCGTCGCCGCACCGGTAGCGACAGGTGAGTCCCTGGCGGTCGTGCCGCATGCGGTCGAGGAGCGGGAGGGCACGGCGGGGGCCGGCCTGGGGGGCGTCGCCGGGGCAGGTGTGAGCCACGGTCGTCCTCCTGGGGTCGTGGTGGGATGGCGCGGTCCGGTCCGGTCCGTTCGGAACCGTCCCTTTCCTCCGCATCCCAACACCCCCGTTCTCCCGTGGGGTGAGGAGAAGGTGGCCGCCGGGTGAACGCATCCCCGGATGGGATGACGTCGACCACGCGACGCGACCGGCGCGGCCACCTGATGGGTGACGGCGCCGGTCGTGGCACGCCGTGCAGCAGGGGCACGGACCGGGGCGGGTACGTGTCCTCCGCCCCGGCCCGGCGGGATCAGACGATGCCCTGGCGGGCGGCGGTGTAGACGATCTCGGTGCGGCGCCGGACCTCGAGCTTGTCGCGCAGGTTCCGCACGTGGAACTTCACGGTGGCCTCGGAGATCCGCAGCCGGGTCCCGATCTCGCGGTTGGACAGGCCGACGGCGAGCAGCCGCAGCACCTGGTTCTCGCGATCGGTCAGCAGCGAGGTCTTGCAGAGGTCCGGCGCGGGCGACGGCGCCGGTTCGGTGTCCCGCAGCACCTGCAGCGGGCCGGCGCTCGCGGTGCCCGGGTCGAAGACGCCCTCGCCACGCAGGACCGTGCGCAGCGCCCGCACGATCTCGGCGGTGTCGGCACCCTTGCGCAGGTAGCCGTGCACACCCAGACGCACGGTGCGCATCATCGCGTCGCGGTCACGGCAGCCGGTCAGGACGAGGATCTTCACCCCGCGGCAGCGCTCCATCAGCGCACGCACCAGGTCGAGGCCGGGCCGCTCGTCGCGGGCGAACTCGATGTCGACGACGATCACGTCGGGGCGGGTCCGCTCGGCGGCCATCAGGGCGTCGCGCGGGGAGGCGGCCTCGCCGGCCGGGGCCAGGTCGGGCTCGGCGGTCAGCAGTGCCCGCAGCCCGTGCCGGACGATCGGCTCGGAGTCGACGACGAGTACCCGGGCCGCGCGACGGATCACATCCACGCCGTCGGCCCCGCGGCCGGCACGCAGATCGGTGGCCTCACGAACGGCTTCGAGCGTCATCGCTGTCCTCCGGTGGGTCTGTTGCGTCATCGCCGGGCACCACCCGGCGTCCCGATGCGGCAAACCGTAAGGAGCGCCACGTTGCCCCCACGTTGCGCGCACGCCGGCGACGTCGCATCCCGCGTCCGGTCGTGTGGAGGTCGGGCCCCCGAACAGCGGGTATGCTCGCCACCCCGGGGACGAACGCCCGGGACGGATCGACCCGCGCCGGCGCGGGGCATCACGTGGGAGCAGGGCACCGGGTGTGCCCCGGCCGTGGCGGGAGGCGACGTGAGCGGAGCCGAGGGCGGCACCTCCCCCGACGAGCTGGTGGCCGACGCGAACCGCCTGCGGCGCATCTACGACGACGGGCTCGGCTCCGGCGGCTCGGCCGGCGCACCGCGACCGGTCGTGTCCGACTCCTGGCAGCGGAGCCTGGCCGCGCACGTCGACCCGGAGGGCAGGCTCCCCCCGCTCGTCTACCTCGCCGACGAGCTGAAGGAGGTCCGGACCGGCCACCCGCTGCACGCGGTGATGCCGCTGCTCCGCTCCACGCTCGTGAGCATCGCCGACGAGGCGATGCACGTGATGCTCGTGACCGACGCCGACGGCACCGTCCTGTGGCGCGACGGCGCACACGGCCTGCTGCGCTCCGCCGACGACGTCGGGCTCGTCGAGGGCACCCGCTGGGCCGAGGAGACCATCGGCACCAACGCGATGGGGACCGCGCTGGCCGTCGACCAGCCGGTCCGGATCCACTCCGCCGAGCACCTCGTCCGGACCTACCACGACTGGACCTGCGTCGCGGCCCCCGTGCACGACCCGGACACCGGCGACACCATCGGGGCCATCGACATCTCCGGGCCGCTGCACACCGTGCACCCCGCGCTGGTGCAGCTGGTGACGGCGACCGCGCACCTCGCGGAGAACCAGCTGCGGGTGCGGCTGGCGATCGCCGACGAGCGGCTGCGGGTCAAGAACATGCCCCACCTGACGGCGTTGCGCGGCTCCGAGGGCGCCCTGCTGTCCTCGAGCGGCCGGGTCATCGCCAGCGAGCCCTACGGCCTGTTCCCCGAGCGGATCCGGCTCGACGACGGCGTCGACCGGGTGCAGCTCGGCGACGGCCGGGAGATGGCCGTCGAGAAGCTGGCCGAGGGCTACCTGCTGGTGCCGCCGTCGCGACGGCGCGGGCGTGTGGTCGCGACGGTGCCGCCCGACACGGCACGCCCGCTGGAGCTGCGCTTCACCGGCGGGGGCGGACCGCGCGTCACCCTCGACGGCGAGGAGTTCGCGGCCACCCTGCGCCCGGCCGAGATCCTCACGGCGCTGGCGCTGCACCCCGACGGGCTCTCCGGCGAGCAGCTGACCCTGATGCTCTACGGCGAGGACGGCAACCCGACCACCCTGCGCGGCGAGATCCACCGGCTGCGGTCGTCGCTGGGCGCGGAGCTGCTGCTCACCCGGCCGTACCGGCTCGCGACCGGGCCCCAGGCCGACTTCCTGCAGGTCCGGGACGCGCTGCGGGACGGCCGGGTGTCCGAGGCGCTCGACTCCTGCCACGGCGAGCTGCTGCCCCGTTCCGACGCGCCCGCCGTGCGCGAGCTGCGTGACGAGCTCCTGGTCGGACTGCGGCACGCGGTGCTCGCCTCGGACGACGTCGCGCTCCTGCACCGCTTCGTCGTGCACCCGCTGGGGACCGACGACCTGGAGGCGCACGAGCTGCTGCTGGACCTGCTCGACCGGGACGACCCGCGCCGCGCCGCCGTCGCCGCGCGGGCCGAGCACCTGCGGGACTGACCCGGCCCGGTCGCCCGGCCGACCCGGGTCAGGTCCGTGCGGCCAGCGGGCTGTCCGGCTCCGGCTCCAGCTCCCCCGCACGCCACAGGGCCGCGTACCGACCGCCCGCGCGGACCAGCTCGTCGTGGGTGCCCTCCTCGGCGATCCGGCCGCCGGACAGCACCACGATCCGGTCCGACCGCCGGGCGGTCTGCAGCCGGTGGGCGACGACGAACGCGGTCCGCCGCGACGCCACCCGCTCCCCCGCCGCCAGCACGGTGGCCTCGGTGGCCGGGTCCAGCGCTGCGGTGGCCTCGTCGAAGATCAACACGTCCGGGTCGACCAGCTCGGCCCTCGCCAGCGCGACGAGCTGCCGCTGTCCCGCCGACAGTCCCTGCCCCCGCTCACCGACCGGGGTGTGGAACCCCTGGGGCAGCGACCGCACCAGGCCCAGCGCCCCGACCGCGCGGGCCGCGGCCTCGATCCGCTCCGGCGGGGCGTCCGGGCGGCCGTAGGCGATGTTGGAGGCGACGTCTCCGGTGAACAGGTGCGCCTCCTGCGGGACCACCCCGAGCCGGGACCGGTACCCGGCCAGCGGGAAGCGGCGCACGTCGACGCCGTCGACGCGGACCTGGCCCTCGCCGGTGTCGTAGAACCGGGCGATCAGCTTGATCAGCGTCGACTTCCCGGCGCCGGTCGCGCCCACCAGCGCGACGGTCTCACCCGCGCCGACGCGCAGCGACACGTCGTCGAGGGCGGGGGCGTCGACCCCCGGGTAGCGGAACGTCACGCGGTCGAGCTCGACCTCGCCGCGCAACCGCGACGGCACCGGCACCGGCACCGGCCGCTGCGGCTCGTCCGGGACCGAGGTGGGGGTGCGCAGCAGCTCCGAGATCCGGTTCAGGCCGACCCGGGCCTGCTGGTAGCCGTCGAACACCTGCGACAGCTGCTGCACCGGGCCGAAGAACAGGGTCAGGTACAGCAGGAACGCGGTGAGCACACCCGGGGTGATGTCCCCGCCGACGATCCGGGTGCCGCCGACGAACAGCACCACCGCCGTGGCGATGTCGGACAGCAGCCCCACGAACGGGAAGTAGGTGGCGATGTAGCGCTGCGCGCGCAGCCGCGACCGGCGGTAGGCGTCGGACCGCTCGCCGAAGCGGTCGTAGCTCAGCTCCTCGCGGACGTAGGCCTGCGCGATGCGGACCCCGGACACGTTCTCCTGCAGGTCGGCGTTGACCACGCTGACCCGCTCGCGGGCCTCGGCGTAGGCGCGGGAGGAGAACCGGCGGAACACCACGGTGCCGACCGCGAGCAGCGGCAGCAGCCAGCCCAGCGCGTACAGCGCGAGCTCCGGGTCGGTGAGCACCAGGGCGGTCGCGACCCCGCCGATCGTCAGGAGGCTGGCGACGGCCTGCGCCAGCCCGGTCTGCAGGAACGTGGACAGCGCGTCCACGTCGGTGGTCATCCGGGTCATGATCCGGCCGGACAGCTCCCGCTCGTAGAAGTCGAGGCCGAGCCGCTGCAGGTGCGCGTAGCTGCGCAGCCGCAGCAGGTAGAGCAGGCTCTCCCCAGCCCGGGCGGTGACCAGCGTCTGGAACCCGACGACCACCGCGTCCAGCACGACGATCAGCAGCCCGGCCAGCGCCGCCAGCAGCAGGACCCGGGTGGCGCCGTCGGCGATGCCGTCGTCGACGGCGATCCGGGCGATGCTCGGCAGGGCCAGGGTCGCCAGCGCGTCCGCGGTCATCAGCGCGACGCCGAGCACCAGCAGCCAGCGCACCGGCCGCAGCAGCGAGGACAGCCGGAACGCGGGGTCGGGGGCCGTCGGGTCGTCGTCGCGCAGCCGGGGCGTCTCGGTCGCCGGGGGCAGCTTCGCGACGGACTCGAGCAGCTCGGGGGTCGCACTGATCCCGCCCGCCCAGCCGGCCGCGCCGCCTCCGCCGTCGCGGGTCAGGGCCCGGTCCGGGTCCTGCTCGATGCTGACCCGCGGCCACAGCTCCGGGGTGACGGCCGGGCCGGTTGCGACGGCTGCCGGCACCGGGTCACCGGAGGCCGCCCCGCCGGTGTCGTCCCCGAGCTCGTCGCCGACCGGGACGACGGTGGTCGCGCGGGGGCCGCCGCCCAGCTCGTCGGCGGGGCCGGTGGCCAGCAGCTCCCGGAACAGCGCGCACCGGCTGCGCAGCTCGTCCTCGGTGCCGGTGTCGACCACCCGCCCCTTGTCCAGCACCGCGATCCGGTCGGCCAGCGCCAGGGTGGAACGCCGGTGCGCGACCAGCAGCGTGGTCCGCTCGGCGGTCAGCTCGTGCAGGGTCTCGTGGATCGCGGCCTCGGTGGCGGTGTCGACCGCGGAGGTCGCGTCGTCGAGCACGAGCACCCGCGGCCGGGTGAGCATCGCCCGGGCCAGTGCGATCCGCTGTCGCTGGCCACCGGACAGGGTCAGGCCGCGCTCGCCGACCTCGGTGTCGTAGCCGTCGGGCAGGTCCTCGACGAACGACGCGACCTGCGCCGCCTCGGCGGCGGCGCGGATCTCGTCCTCGTCGGCGTCGGGGCGGCCGTAGGCGATGTTGTTGCGGATGGTGTCGGAGAACAGGAACGCCTCCTCGAACACCACCCCCAGTTCGGCGCGCAGGTCGTGCAGCCGCAGGTCGCGCAGGTCCACCCCGCCGATCGCGAGACGCCCGGCCTGCGGGTCGTAGAACCGGGGCAGCAGCAGCGCCACCGTCGACTTGCCCGAGCCGGGCGGGCCGACCAGGGCGAGGGTCTCACCGGGCTCGACGCGCAGGGAGAGCCCGTCCAGGACCGGGTCGGGGGCGGCGTGGCCGTCCGGGCCGGACCCCGCGGGCTCGTATCCGAACCGGACGTCCTCCAGCTCGACGGTCAGGGGGCCCTCGGGGAGCGAGGCCGGACGTTCCGGGTCCACGATCCCCGGTGCGGAGTCGACGATCTCGAAGACGCGCTCGGCCCCGGCCCGGGTCAGCTGCGCGGTGACCACGAGCGCGCCGATCAGCCGGGCGGGCCCGACGAGCATGCCGACGTAGGTGGTGAACGCCAGGAACGTGCCGAGGTCGATCGTGCCCCGGGCCGCCATCCAGCCACCGATGCCGATCACCGCGACCTGCCCCAGCCCGGGCAGCGCCAGCAGCATCGGGTTGAGCCGCGCGGTCAGCCCGGCGGCCCGCAGCCGCTCGCCGTAGAGCCGGCGGGCCCGGCCCTCCAGCGTGGCGGTCTCGCGGGCCTCCTGCCCGAAGCCCTTCACCACGCGCACGCCGGTGACGGTCTCCTCGACCTGCTGGGCGATCTCGGCGGCCCGCTGCTGCGCGGACCAGGTGGCCGGGAACAGCCTGCGCCGGATGCTGTTGGTGGCCAGGAACGCCAGCGGCAGCAGGACCAGCGCGACCACCGTGAGCAGCGGAGACAGGTACAGCATCGCGACGACCGCGACGACCACCAGCACGACGGTGCCCGCCGACAGCGGCACCATCGACAGGAAGCCCTGCACCAGCTGCAGGTCGGAGATGGCCCGCGAGGCGACCTGGCCGGTGCGCAGCCGGTCCTGGCGGACCCCGTCCATCCGCTGCACCGCGCCGAACACCGCACGCCGCAGGTCGTGCTGCACGTTCAGCGCCATCTTGCCGCCGAGGTAGCGACGCACGAACGCGCCGACGAACTTCAGCACGCCCAGCACCAGGAGCCCACCGACGACCGGCGCGAGCACGCCGGTGTCCCCGCCGATCGCGCCGTTCACGCCCTCGCGGATCAGCAGCGGGCCGATCGCCTCCAACCCGACACCGAGCATGGACGCGACCAGCGCACCGACCGTGACGCGGCGGTGCCGCATGCAGGCCGTGGCCAGTCTGCGGATCCAGCCGGGGCCTGCGGAGGGGTGGGGAGAGGGCACGTCGCCAGGCTATGCCCGACCCCCGACAACCGGCCCGTCGACGCCGCCCGACGCGGGCGCCGCCCACCACGGACCGTCGCTCCGCTGTCGATCGGGACAGGAGCGCTGCCGGGAGGTGCACGGACGACACTCGGGTACTGATCGACGGTACTGATCGACGAGGCGCGCAGCGGTGCCCACCGCGGGAGGCGGCTCAGGTGATGTCCCGCCGTGCCCCGACGACGGCGGCCAGCGCGATCCCCGCGGCCGTCCACGCCGCCAGGACCAGCAGCCCGACCCAGCCGGGCGGCGGGGCGCTGACCCCGGCCAGGAACTCCAGGACGAACCGGGACTGCGCGCCCAGCCCGGCCGAGCTCACGACCGGCTCCCAGACCGCGAGGTCACCGGCGTTGCCGGGCAGGAACGGGGTCAGCCGGGCGAACACCGACGGGTCGCCGAGCGAGGACCCGTCGCCCGCGCGCAGCGCCCCGGCGATCAGGTTCTCCCCGATCAGCAGGTAGCCGACGGTGAGCGCGATCGCCCCGGCCTGGTTGGTGACCAGTGTCCCGACGGCGACGCCGAGCACCCCCCACAGCGCACACACCAGGATCCCGATCGCGCCCAACCCGGCGAGCCGGCCGAGGTCGGGGAGCTGCTGGCCGCCGAGCGTCGCACCGCCGAGCAGCGGGCCGACCACGACGAGGGCCAGCGCGTACAGCCCGGCGACGACGGCGGCGATCACCGCCTTGGCCGCGAGCACCTGGCCCCGGGACCCGGTCAGGTAGGCCAGCGTGACCGTGCGGTGCCGGAAGTCGCCGGTGCCCAGCAGGGTCCCGAAGGCGGCGCCGACGATCGCGGTCATGGTCAGGGCCGACGCCAGGCCCGCGAGCATCAGGATCGAGGAGGTCTCGGTGGCCTGCGGCACGAGCAGCTGCAGGATGCTGCCGAGCAGGCTCTGAGCGAGCGCGAGCAGCAGCACCGGGAGGAACAGCAGCCACCACACCCGGGTGGACAGGGTCTTGCGGACCTCCGCGGTCAGCACCGCGCGGAAGCGGTCGAGGCTCACCGTCGCCATCAGCGCTGCTCCTCACCGGCGAGCAGGCGCAGGAACATCTGTTCCAGCCCGGCCCGCTCCTCGCTCATCCCGTACACGGCGACGCCCGCGGCGAGCGCCAGGTCCCCGACGCGGACCGCGTCGGCCCCGCCGACGGCCAGCACGCCGTCGTCGACGCGGTCGATCTCGGTGATCCCGTCCGTGGCGAGCGCCTCGGCCAGCCGGGCCGGGTCCGCGGCGCGCACGAGCACGCGCGAGCCGTGGCCGGCGCGCAGCTCGGCGACGGTGCCGTCGAAGCGGCAGGCACCACGGTCGATGACGACCAGCCGCTGCGCGGTCAGCTCCATCTCGGCCAGCTGGTGGGAGGAGACGAGCACGCTGCGCCCGGACGCGGCGAAGGCCTGCAGGAACGAGCGCAGCCAGGCGATGCCGTCGGGGTCCAGGCCGTTGCCCGGCTCGTCGAGCACGAGGATGCGCGGGTCGCCGAGCAGTGCCACCGCCAGGGCCAGCCGCTGGTTCATGCCGAGCGAGAACCCGCCCGCCGAGCGGTCCGCGGCGGCGGCCAGGCCCACCAGGGTGAGCACCTCGTCGACCCGGGTGTCGGGCACGCCGATCGCGGCGGCCGCAGCGCGCAGGTGTGCGCGGGCGGTGCGTCGCGGATGCACCCCCTGCACCTCCAGCACCGCGCCGACGACGCGGCCGGGCGAGGCCAGCGCGGAGAACGGGACCCCGTCGACGAGTGCGCGCCCGGTGCTGGGCACGACCAGGCCGAGGATCATCCGCAGCGTCGTCGTCTTGCCCGAGCCGTTGGGCCCGAGGAACCCGGTCACCGAGCCGGGCTCGACGGTGAACGACAGGTCGTGCACGGCCTCGACCGGGCCGAACCGCTTGCCGAGCCCCTCCACGACGATCCGCCCGCTCCCGGCCGCCGTCGCCGGGTCCGTGGACGCGGTCTCCTGCACTCCGGTCTCCGTCCGTCTCGCGTCGCGCCCCGGGGTTCGCACCGGGGCATCGCCTGCCGCCAATCCTCGCCCAGCCCGGGATCGCGGCGGGAAGCGGGCCCCGCGCCGTTCCGGGCGGCGCGGGACCGGCCGGACCGTGGCCGTCGGGGCCCCGACCGCTACGCGGTGGCGCGGACCGCCGCCTCGACCGCCGCGGCGAGCGTGTCCAGGTACGGGTCGTCGCACGCCGCCCCCGTGACCAGCACCCGGAACAGCAGCGGGGCGATCAGGAGGTCGACCGCGAGATCGACGTCCACCGACGGCGGCAGATCGCCACGCGCGATCGCCGCCCGGAGCATCTGCACGCCGACCTCCCGCCGCGGACCGGCCACGTCCGTCTGCAGCACCTCGGCCAGCGCCGGGGTGTGGCGGAGCTCGGCGAGCAGCGTCGGGACGACCGCCGACACCACCGGGGCGGCCACCTGGTCGCGCAGGGCACCGAGCAGCTCGCGCAGGTCGCTGCGGAACGCCCCGGTCGCCGGGGCGGGCGGCAACGTGTCGGCGACGGCCTGGCGGATCAGGTCGGCCAGCATCTGCTCCTTCGACGACCAGCGGCGGTAGAGCGCCGCCTTGCCCACACCCGCACGCCGGGCGACCGCCTCCATCGACAGACGGGCGTACCCGGACGCGGCCAGCTCGGCGAAGGCCGCGGACACGATCGCCTCGGTGACACGGGGGCGCAGCACCGATCCGCCGCCGGTGGTTCGTCGGACCGTCACGCCGACATCCTAACCGCCGACGGAACGCTTGCGTTCCGTCGGCCGTCGACCTAGCCTCGGACACCGAAACGGAACGGAACCGTTCCATTGAACGAACGGAGGGACGCGATGTCCACGTCCACCAGCGACCGGGTCCGACTGCTGACGGCCGGCCTCGAGGCCTTCCACCGGGAGGACGCCGAGACGTTCATGGCGATGTACCGCGAGGACGCCGTGCACGAGTTCCCGTTCGCCCCGGAGGGGATGCCCACACGCGTCGAAGGTCGGGAGGCCATCGAGGCCTGGATGCGCACCGTGCCCGACCTCCTGACCCTCGACGGCGGCATACACGACCTGCGGATCCACGAGGGCGGCGACACCCTGACCGCCGAGTGGTCCTCGACCGGCCACTTCGCCGACGGGACCCCGGCCGCGATCTCCTACGTCGCGGTGGTCACCTTCGACGGCGATCTGGTCGCGCACTACCGCGACTACATCAACCCCCTCGACCTGCGGCCCGCCTTCCCCGCCCGCCGCTGACGCCGGGGTCGCAGGCCGGGCCGTCGTCGAGGCGCCCGACGACCACCGGGGCCGAGGTGCCGAAGGCCTGCGCCGTGCCCGCCCCCGGCGCGCGCATCGACCCCGAGGACCTGCTGGTTCATGCGCGCGCCACCGCGCGTCGTTCACATGCCCGACGACCGTCGGCGCCCTGTCGGAGCTCCCCGCCACCCGACCGGCACGATCTTCGAGAAGGGCCTCCGGACACCGTTCCGGGCGGGCCGGGAGCGCAGCACCGTCTGATGTGTCGCCGGTCTCATACTGAGACACGCCGAAACTTGACTGACTCAAGAAAAGCGGGCAGGCTCGCCGCCGTGTCGAACGCATCGGACTACGAGGGCATGTTGCGTGGAGCGTCGCTGCGCGTGACGCGTCCTCGCCTGGCCGTGCTGCAGGCGGTCCACTCCCACCAGCACGCGGACACGGAGTCGATCATCCGTGTCGTGCGGGAGGACCTCGGGGAGGTGTCGCACCAGGCCGTCTACGACGTGCTGCGTGCGCTGCACTCCTCAGGGCTGGTCCGACGGATCCAGCCCACCGGCTCCGTCGCGCGGTACGAGGCGCGGGTCGGCGACAACCACCACCACGTGGTCTGCCGATCCTGTGGCGCCATCGCCGACGTCGACTGCGCCGTCGGCTCCGCACCCTGTCTCACCGCCTCCGACGACAGCGGCTTCGTGATCGACGAGGCCGAGGTCGTCTACTGGGGACGGTGCCCCGACTGCTCATCCACTGATCCCGAGAGGATGTCCCGTGTCTGACGAGCACCCCACCGTCGAGAGCGAGATGAACCGCGAGCAGGACGGCGGTTGCCCCGTCGCCGCCGGTCGCATCGCGCACCCCACCGAGGGTGGCGGCAACCAGAGCTGGTGGCCCAACCAGCTCAACCTGAAGATCCTCCGCAAGCACGCTCCCGCGTCGGACCCGATGGAGCCGGACTTCGACTACGCGAAGGAGTTCGCGACCGTCGACCTCGACGAGCTCGCGCGCGACGTCGACGCCGTCATCACCACCTCGCAGGACTGGTGGCCGGCCGACCACGGCAGCTACGCCGGGTTCTTCATCCGGATGGCCTGGCACTCCGCGGGCACCTACCGGACCTACGACGGCCGCGGCGGCGCGGGCGCCGGCATGCAGCGCTTCGCACCGCTGAACAGCTGGCCGGACAACGCCAACCTGGACAAGGCCCGCCGGCTGCTCTGGCCGGTCAAGCAGAAGTGGGGCCGCAAGGTCTCCTGGGCCGACCTGATGGTGTTCGCGGGCAACCGCGCCCACGAGATCTCCGGCTTCCCGATGTTCGGCTTCGCCGGTGGCCGCGCCGACGTGTGGGAACCCGAGGAGGACGTCTACTGGGGCTCGGAGAACGTCTGGCTGGGCAACGAGGCGCGCTACGGCGGCAACAAGGACATCGCGCACCGCGAGCTGGAGAAGCCGCTCGGCGCGTCGCACATGGGCCTGATCTACGTCAACCCGGAGGGCCCGGACGCCAGCGGTGACCCGATCGCCGCCGCGCGCGACATCCGCGAGACCTTCGGCCGGATGGCGATGAACGACGAGGAGACCGCCGCGCTCATCATCGGCGGGCACAGCCTCGGCAAGACCCACGGCGCCGCGAACCCGGACGAGAACGGCAACGTCGGCCCCGAGCCGGAGGCCGCCGACATCACCGAGCAGGGCCTGGGCTGGAAGCAGAACTACGGCAAGGGCAAGGGCCGCGACGCCATCACCTCCGGGCTCGAGGTCATCTGGACCCGCACCCCGAACCGGTGGAGCCACGACTACCTCAAGCACCTCTACGCCTACGAGTGGGAGCTGGAGGAGTCGCCGGCCGGCGCCAAGCAGTTCGTCGCCAAGGACGGCCCGGAGGTCATCCCGGACCCCGAGCCCGGCTACCCGAACCGCAAGCCGCGGATGCTGGTCACCGACGTCGCGCTGCGCGTGGACCCGGTCTACGGCGAGATCACCCGGCGCTGGCTGGACAACCCGTCCGAGTTCGAGGACACCTACCGTCGCGCCTGGTACAAGCTGACCCACCGCGACATGGGCCCGAAGGAGCGCTACATCGGCGCCTGGGTGCCGCAGGAGGAGCTCCTGTGGCAGGACCCGGTCCCGGCCGTCGACCACCCGCTGGTGGACGCCGACGACGTCGCGTCGATCAAGGCGAAGGTCCTCGAGTCCGGCCTGTCGGTCACCGACCTGATCAAGACCGCCTGGGCCGCGGCCTCGTCGTTCCGCCAGTCGGACAAGCGCGGTGGCGCCAACGGCGGTCGCATCCGCCTGGAGCCGCAGCTGCAGTGGGAGGTCAACGACCCCGACACGCTGCGCCAGGTCGTCTCGGCGCTGGAGTCGCTCCAGTCCGAGGTCAACGGCTCGCTGACCGGCGGCAAGAAGATCTCCTTCGCCGACCTCGTCGTGCTGGCCGGTGCCGCCGCTCTGGAGAAGGCCGCCAAGGACGGCGGGCACGACATCACCGTGCCGTTCGTCCCGGGCCGGACCGACGCCACCCAGGAGAAGACCGACGTCGAGTCGTTCTCCTACCTGGAGCCCACCGCCGACGGCTTCCGCAACTACCGCGGCAAGGGCCACACCCTGCCCGGCGAGTTCCTGCTCGTCGACCGCGCGAACCTGCTCGGCGTCTCCGCTCCGGAGATGACCGTGCTGGTCGGCGGCCTGCGCGTGCTGGGTGCCAACACCGGCGGGTCGACGGCCGGCGTGTTCACCGACCGGGTCGGCACGCTGTCCAACGACTTCTTCACCAACCTGCTGGCCGGCGACGTCCAGTGGCGCTCGGTGGCCGGCGACGACGACTCCTTCGAGGCCGTCGACGCCTCCGGGAACGTCAAGTGGACCGGCACCCGCGCCGACCTGGTCTTCGGGTCGAACTCCGAGCTGCGCGCCGTCGCCGAGGTCTACGCCTCCGACGACGCGAAGGAGAAGTTCGTCCGCGACTTCGTCGCCGCCTGGGACAAGGTCATGATGGCCGACCGCTACGACGTCTGATCGTCGCGTAGCAGCACGTCACGACGCCCGGACCGGGTTCTCCGGTCCGGGCGTCGTCGTGTCCGGGCCCTCGCCGAGCCCCGGGCCGGGCAACTCCGTCGAGATGCAGCCCAGCGGGAGTCGTCGATCTCCGCGGCCCGCTGAGCTGCATCTCGGCGGGTCGGCGCCGGCGGTACCGGTCGACGGGCGTCCCGTGGACCGGGCGTCAGTGGTGCAGCAGCCGTGGGGCCCAGGTCCCGGCACGCGGGCGGGCGGCCCACCACAGGCGGGCGTAGGCGGAGTGCAGGGAGTCCCGCACCCGCGGACGGGGGCGCCCGCGCCCGAGACGGTGCACCTCGGCCTCGCGGTGCAGGTCCGCCATCCGAGCCCGCGCGAGGCAGGTCCACGGGTCCTCGATCACGACCCACCTCCCGGCGGTTCGGACGGGGTGATCTCGTGCGGCGGACGCGGGAGCCACGTGCCGAAGAAGAACTCGACCGGACGTGCCCCCGGCGGACGGGCCGACGGGTCGTGCTGCCGCTTCTCGAACCGTCGTGAGACGGCGAGCAGCTCATCGTGCAGCGCGCCGAGCTCTTCCACGGTCAGCCAGGTGGAGCCCGCCGAGAACCCGGCACCCTCGCGCCACTCCGGCGCCTCGGCCCCCGCGCGCCGGAACCACCGCTTCATCTTCTCGGCGACCCGGTCGACGTAGACCTCCGACAGCGTCTCGGCCGCCATCGCGGTCTCCGGCTCCATGCCGTCCTCGACGCCCCAGGACTGGCCGTAGCGAACGAGCTTCCAGGGCTTCTCCCGGCCGCGGCCGCCCTCGGCCGGCTCGACGAAGCCGTACTTGGCGAGGATCCCCAGGTGGTAAGCGCAGCTGGCGACGCTCTCTCCGGTGAGCTCGGCGCACCGGGTGGCCGTCGCGGTCCGTTCGAGCCCGACCACCTCCAGCAGCTCCACCCGCAGCGGATGGGACAGCGCGCGCAGCCGCGCGGGGTCGGTGAGGGTGTAGGGCTCCTTCGGCACGAGAGTCAACGTACCTTTATCAAGACATCTTGAGCAATGTGTCTTGACTCGATCCCCGACGGCCTTCCGGAGGACCCCCGCCCCCGGAGGACCGGCAGCGCGCCCAGAGGCGCGCGGCAGCGGGATCACCCCAGCCCGTCGAGCACCTCCGCGAGCCCCGACGGCGCGGAGAGCATCGGCCAGTGCCCCGTCGGCAGCGCCACGAACGTCCACTCCGGACCGTCCATCTCCGCGAACCCGGGCACCCCGGCGTCGATCAGCTCGCGGGCGTCGGCGGAGGTGAAGCTGCAGGCCACGACGGTCTTCGACAGCGAGGGGTCGGGCGTTCCGCGACGGGCACCGGTGAGCACCACCCCGGGCGGCTCGGCCGTCGAGCGGGCGCGGACGGCGTCGAAGACGGCGTCGGGGATGCTCGCGGTGCTGCTGCCCGCGGCGTCGAGCTCGGCGCGGGAGGGCATCGGCAGTGCGCCGTGCTCGGCGAGGGTCGCCCTGGTCGCGGCCTGCGCGTCGGGCGGGGTGAAGTCGATCTGCGCGACCCCGTCGGGCAGCGGTCCGGTGTCGACGAACACCAGGTGCGCGACCCGCTCCCGGGCCCGCTCGGCCGCCGCCGCGCAGACCGGGCCCGCGCCGCTGTGACCGACGAGCACGACCGGCTCGCCCACGCCGCCCAGCGCGGCGAGCACGTCGTCGACGCGGGTCCGGGCGGTGGCACCGGGCTCGTGACCGAGGTCGAGCGCGGTGACGTCGTGCCCGCGGGCGCGCAGGTCGTCCGCGACCGCGCTCCACGCCGTCGCGTCGATCCAGAACCCGGGAACCAGCAGGTAGCTCGTCATGCCCCGAGCCTGGCGGCGGACGAGGACGGTTCCGGTCCTCGTGCTAGTTCTTCTGCTGCTCGGCCTTCAGCCGGGCGGCCTCGCGCTGGCTCTCGGCGCGGGTGGCGCGCTCACGGGCCAGCCACTCGGGCTCCTCGGCCTTGATCGCGGCGATCTGCTCGGTGGTCAGCGGCTCGGTGATCCCGGCGCGGGCCAGTCCCGAGATCGACACCCCGAGCCGGTCGGCGACGACCGGGCGCGGGTGCGGCCCGGTGGCGCGCAGCTCCCGCAGCCACTCCGGCGGGTCGGCCTGCAGGGCGTCGAGCTCGTCGCGGGAGACGACCCCCTCGCGGAAGTCGGCGGGGGTGGCGTCGAGGAGCACACCGAGCTTCTTCGCCGCGGTCGCGGGCTTCATCGTCTGGGCGGACCTCTGGCGCGTCATGTCACCAGGCTATGCGGCTAGCCTCGACCGGTGACCGCCACGTCCTTCCACCTCGGCTACGTCCCGGGTGTCACCCCCGGCAAGTGGACCCGGATGTGGGCCGAGCGCCGCCCCGGGGTCCCCCTGGAGCTGCACACGGTGAGCCCGGCCGAGGCCGCGGACCTGGTCCGCGCGGGCACGGTGGACGCGGCCGTCGCCCGGCTGCCGATCGACCGGACCGGACTGCACGCGATCCCGCTCTACACCGAGACGACCGTGGTGGTGGTCCCGAAGGAGCACGTGGTGACCGCGGCCGACCAGGTGACCGTCGCCGAACTGGCCGACGAGATCGTCCTGCGCACCGGCGACGACACCCTCGACTGGCCCGACGGGCCGCCCGGCCGGGCCGCGGAGTACACCCCGCCGACGACGGCCGAGGCGGTCGAGATCGTCGCGGCGGGGGTCGGGCTGCTGGTCGTCCCGCAGTCGCTGGCCCGGCTGCACCACCGCCGAGACCTCACCTACCGGCCGCTGGTCGACGCCCCGGGCTCCGGCGTCGCGCTGACCTGGCCGGACGCCGAGAACAGCGACCTGATGGAGGAGTTCATCGGGATCGTGCGCGGCCGCTCGGCACACAGCACCCGGACCCGGCGCAGCGAGCCACCGGCCGCGCCGGCGCGCCGCCCCGCGTCGACGGCGGCGAAGCGGCGACCGGCCCGGCGTCGCCGCTAGTCCCCCGGACACGACGACGCCCCCGGCGCACGGGGCACCGGGGGCGTCGGGCGTATGACGCGGACGGGTCAGGCCGCGGCAGGCACCGGCTTCTGCGAGAGCTTCTCGAGGCGGCGCGTGGTGGGCCAGCGGACGGCGGTCGCCCAGCCGAGCTTCTCGAAGCCGCGGATGACGGCGGCCGAGATGTCGATCTGGCCCTTCTTCACACCGTGCCGCGCGCAGGTCGGGTCGGCGTGGTGCAGGTTGTGCCAGGACTCGCCGAAGGACAGGACCGCCAGCCACCAGACGTTGGCGGACTTGTCACGGGAGGCGAAGGGGCGCTCGCCCCAGATGTGGCAGATCGAGTTGATCGACCAGGTGACGTGGTGCAGCACCGCGACGCGGACCAGACCGGCCCAGAAGAACGCGGTGAACGCGCCCCACCAGGACATGGTCACCAGACCGCCGATGAGCGCCGGGCCCGCCAGGCTGAAGACGACGATCAGCGGGAACGCCTTCTCGACGCGCATCATGTCGCGGTCGGCGAGCAGGTCCGGGGCGAACCGCTTCATGTTGGTGAGGTCGCGGTCGAACAGCCAGCCCAGGTGCGAGTGCCAGAAGCCCTTGACCAGCGCCGAGGCGCCGGTGCCGTAGAGCCACGGCGAGTGCGGGTCGCCCTCCTTGTCGGAGAACGCGTGGTGGCGACGGTGGTCGCCGACCCAGTCGAGCACGCTGCCCTGCAGCGAGATGCTGCCGGCGATCGCCAGGGCGATCCGCAGCGGACGGTTCGCCTTGAACGAGCCGTGGGTGAAGTAGCGGTGGAAACCGACGGTCACGCCCAGGCCGCTGACGGCGTAGAAGACGACGAACAGCGCGACGTCGACCCACCCGAGACCCCAGCCCCATGCGAGCGGGACGGCGGCGAACAGCGCGAGCGTCGGGAGGATCACGAACAGTCCGACCAGGAACATCGCGCCGGGCGGGCGCTGCCCGTCGACGATCAGCGCGGGCGTCCGCTTCTCGGACGTGCTGCGGGGTGGTGCGGCCTCGAGCGTCATGCGTCCCACTGTCGCGGCACCCCTACCCCGCGGGCAGTGCGGTTAACCCCCCTGTTCGGATTCGGGTTCCGCCCCGGTCCGGGACTTGACCGACGAGTAACTTGTGAGTACTGAACGGGGAGTGAAGCTCTCCACCGTCCTCCCCTACGGCGACGACCCGATCCGCAACGCGGACGCCGTCACCGACATGGAACGCGCCGGCCTCGACGTCGTCTGGGCCGCCGAGGCGTACTCGTTCGACGCCGTCTCCCTGCTCGGCTACCTCGCCGCCCGCACCGAGCGTCTCGAGATCGGGTCGGCGATCCTGCCGATCTACTCGCGCACCCCGACCCTGACCGCGATGACCGCGGCCGGCCTCGACGCCCTGTCCGACGGCCGGTTCAACCTGGGCCTCGGCGCGTCCGGCCCGCAGGTCATCGAAGGCTTCCACGGGGTCGCCTACGACAAGCCCGTCGGGCGCACGCGCGAGATCATCGAGATCTGCCGCAAGGTCTGGAAGCGGGAGGAGAAGCTCACCAACGACGGGCTCTACCCGATCCCGCTGCCCGGCGGCACCGGCCTCGGCAAGCCGCTGAAGATCATCAACCACCCGAAGCGCGCCGACATCCCGGTCTGGGTGGCCGCGCTGGGCGAGAAGAACCTGGAGATGACCGCGGAGCTGGCCAACGGCTGGCTCCCGCACGTCGTGCTGCCGGAGAAGATCCAGGAGGTCTTCGGGCCCGCCCTGCAGGCCGGCTACGCCAAGCGCGCCCCCGAGCTGGGCCCGTTGCAGATCACCGGCGGCGGGATCGTCGCGCTCGAGGAGGAGTTCTTCGAGCCCGCCCGCCAGGCCGCCCGCGGCCTCTACGCGCTCTACATCGGCGGCATGGGCGCGCGCGGGAAGAACTTCTACAACACCGTGTTCGCCAAGCAGGGCTACGCCGACGAGGCGAAGACCGTGCAGGACCTCTACCTGGACGGCAAGAAGGAGGAGGCCATGGCCGCCCTCCCCGCCGACTTCATCGACAAGGTCACCCTGATCGGCCCCGAGGGTCACGTCCGCGAGCGGATCGCCGCCCTGCGCGAGAACGGGATCACCCACCTGCACGTGAACCCGATGACCAACGACGTGAACCGCACGTTCGAGAAGCTCAAGACCTGGATGTCGTAGGTCGACGTCCTGGGCCGATGTCCCGGGTCCCGGCTTGCCGGGCCCGCGCGAGCGTGCTCATCTGGGTGACGTGGTCGACAGCACCGTTGGTCAGGACCTCGCCCCCGACGAGCTCGACGCGGTCGTGGTCGGAGCCCGGTTCGCCGGGCTCTCCGGGCCGCACCGCCTGCGCGGGCCCGGGCCCGTCCGCCGTCGCGCCGGACGCCACCGCGGACTCCGGCCGTCCGGCCGCAGCGCGGCCGCGTGAGCGCCACGCCGCCCCCCGACGGAGGGACCTGCGACATTGCGCCGTTCGGCCCAGTACCGGGGGGTCCTGTCACGGCTCGTAGGCGGGGCGTAGAGAATGTGTGACGTCATCCACGGTTCACGGTGCTCCGAGCAACCCCCGGCGGGGCACCCGCGACAGGACTCGCGACATGACGAGGAGACCGACTTGCTGGAGCTCGCCATCCGGACCTCCGACGAGCCGATCTCCCCCGGTCAGTACCGGCACACGGCGACGCACGCCTGGTGGATGGGGACCTGCTTCGCGCGCGACGAGCTCTGTGTCCACTACAGCGAGCACCTGCTCCAGCAGTGGACCCCGCTCGACCCGGCCCAGGACTGGCTGCTCGACCGCGAGCTGACCGGCCGCGTGCACTGGCTGTGCGGTGACGGCGCGGCGGCGATCGAGGACGGCTTCGACATCGCCGACCAGTGGCCCACCGGCCGCTTCCGCGCCCCGCACGGCGACTTCTACGCCGAGCTCCACGGCCACCGGCCCGCCGCGAAGGTCGGCTCGTGGGCCAACCCGACCGAGGCGTTCCTCGCGGGCCTGCCCCGCGACCCGGCGGCGATGCTGGACCGGCTGATCGCCGACAGCCCGCCCGGCCGCGGCTACACCGGCCCGTTCCCGAGCGCCGTGAGCGCGCTGCGGACGTGCCGGGTCCCCGCCGAGCTGCGCGCGGTGCTCTACGCCGCGCTGCGCCGGATGCCCGCCGTCTCCCTCGGCGAGACCGACAACCTCGACGGCGAGCGGCACCCCACCCTCGTCCACGACGACGGGCCGGTCCGCACCGAGCTGCTGATCTCCCCCGTCGACGGGCAGTACGCCGGCGAGCGCGACACCGTCCGGCGCCCGGCCCGCGTCGGCCCGCCGGTCGGCACCGTCGTCGCCGAGACGACCACGCAGACCTCCGTGGTCGACGTGCTCGGCTCCCCGCCCGGCTTCTGAATCGTGCCGCTCGCCGTCCGCGGACGGTCGATCACGAAACGATCACGAAGTGGGACCCGGCACACTGCCCGGTCTCGCGCCAAGGGGACTAACCTGGTAGCCGGTCGCGAAAAATCGAGCAGCTATCAAGGCGGTTGACGCAGAGTGTCATCGAGCAGTACCTCCCATCAGGCGAGCGACTTCGGTCCGAACGAGTGGCTCGTCGAGGAGATGTACCAGCGCTTCCAGGAGGACCCGTCGGCCGTGGACCCGGCCTGGCACGAGTTCTTCGCCGACTACGGCACGGGCGGTGAGAAGGCCTCCTCGTCGTCCGTCGGGACCGAGGAGTCCGACGACACCTCCTCCGGCAACGGCTCCGCCCCTGCCTCCTCGGGTGGTGTCACCCGCGGAGCGGGCACCGAGGACGACCAGGGCAGTGGGAACGGCACCGGGAACGGCGCTGGGAGCGGCACCGTGAGTGGCAAGGGGACCGGCGCGGCCGGCTCCGGCGACGCCCCGGCCCAGAAGGCCGTGACGAACGGCGGGAAGGCCGGGGGCAACGGCACCGCCACCTCTCGCGACGTCCCGCCGCCGGTCACCCCGAAGGCCGAGCCGCCGCCCGCCGAGGAGCGCCTGCGCACCGCGAGCGCCCCGGCACCGGCGTCGTCGAACGGGTCGTCGGCCAAGCCGGCCGCGGGCAGCGGCTCCAAGGCCGCGAAGCCGGCGCAGGACGGGGGTGGCGCGACCACCACCCCGCTGCGCGGTGCCGCGAACGCCATCGCCAAGAACATGACGTCGTCCCTCACGCTGCCGACCGCGACCAGCGTCCGTGCGGTCCCGGCCAAGCTGCTGGCCGACAACCGCATCGTCATCAACAACCACCTCAAGCGCACCCGCGGCGGGAAGCTGTCGTTCACGCACCTGATCGGCTACGCGCTGGTCCGGGCCCTGGCCGACTTCCCGAACATGAACCGGCACTTCGTCGAAACCGACGGCAAGGCCTCGGTCGCGACGCCGGAACACGTCAATCTCGGCCTGGCCATGGACATGGCGGGCAAGGACGGCAGCCGCACGCTGATCGTCGTGTCCATCAAGGGCTGCGAGAACATGTCGTTCGCGCAGTTCTGGCAGGCCTACGAGGGCATGGTCCGCAAGGCCCGCGAGGGCAAGCTGACCACCGAGGACTTCTCCGGCACCACGATCAGCCTGACCAACCCGGGCACGCTGGGCACCAACCACTCGGTGCCGCGGCTGACCGTGGGCCAGGGCGCGATCATCGGCGTCGGCGCGATGGAGTACCCGGCCGCCTTCCAGGGTGCGTCGGAGGAGCGGCTCGTCGAGCTCGGCATCTCCAAGATCATCAACCTGACCTCGACCTACGACCACCGGATCATCCAGGGCGCCGAGTCCGGCGACTTCCTGCGCCGGATCCACCAGCTGCTCCTCGGCGAGGACGGCTTCTACGACGACGTCTTCGCCTCGCTGCGGGTGCCGTACGAGCCGGTCCGCTGGGTGCAGGACTTCCCCGAGGGCGAGGTCGACAAGACCGCCCGGGTGCTGGAGCTGATCGAGTCCTACCGGACCCGCGGCCACCTGATGGCCGACACCGACCCGCTGAACTACCGCCAGCGCCGCCACCCCGACCTCGACGTCCTCAGCCACGGCCTGACCCTGTGGGACCTCGACCGCGACTTCACGGTCGGCGGGTTCGGCGGGCAGAGCCACATGAAGCTGCGCGACGTGCTCGGCCTGCTGCGCAACTCCTACTGCCGCACCATCGGCACGGAGTACATGCACATCGCCGACCCCGAGCAGCGCAAGTGGCTCGAGGAGCGCATCGAGGTCCCGCACGTCAAGCCGGACTCCTCGGAGCAGAAGTACATCCTGTCCCGGCTGAACGCGGCCGAGGCCTTCGAAACCTTCCTGCAGACCAAGTACGTCGGGCAGAAGCGGTTCTCGCTGGAGGGCGGCGAGACCGTCATCCCGCTGCTCGACGCCGTGCTGGACAAGGCCGCCGAGCGCGAGCTCGACGAGGTCGTCATCGGCATGCCGCACCGCGGCCGGCTCAACGTGCTGGCCAACATCGTCGGCAAGCCGATCAGCCAGATCTTCCGCGAGTTCGAGGGCAACCTCGACCCGGGCCAGGCCCACGGGTCCGGCGACGTGAAGTACCACCTCGGCGCCGAGGGCAAGTACTTCCGGATGTTCGGCGACGGCGAGACCGCCGTCTCGCTGACCGCGAACCCGTCGCACCTGGAGGCCGTGGACCCGGTGCTGGAGGGCATCGTCCGTGCCAAGCAGGACCTGCTCGACAAGGGCGACGGCGGCTTCACCGTGCTGCCGGTGCTCATGCACGGCGACGCGGCGTTCGCCGGCCAGGGTGTCGTCGCCGAGACGCTGAACCTCGCGCTGCTGCGCGGGTACCGCACCGGCGGCACCGTGCACGTCGTGGTCAACAACCAGGTCGGGTTCACCACCGCGCCGGAGCACTCGCGCTCCTCGCAGTACTGCACCGACGTGGCGAAGATGATCGGCGCGCCGGTCTTCCACGTGAACGGCGACGACCCGGAGGCCTGCGTCTGGGTCGCCAAGCTGGCCGTCGAGTACCGCCAGCGCTGGAACAACGACGTCGTGATCGACATGATCTGCTACCGGCGCCGGGGCCACAACGAGGGCGACGACCCCTCGATGACCCAGCCGTCGATGTACGACATCATCGACGCCAAGCGCAGCGTCCGGAAGATCTACACCGAGTCGCTGATCGGCCGTGGTGACATCACCATGGAGGAGGCCGAGCAGGCGCTCAAGGACTTCTCCAACCAGCTCGAGCACGTCTTCAACGAGGTGCGCGAGCTCGAGAAGAACCCGCCGGTGATCTCGCCGTCGATCGAGTCGGAGCAGCTCGTCCCGTCCGACCTCGACACCTCGGTCCCGCTCGAGGTCGTGCACCGGATCGGCGACGTGCACACCAACCTCCCCGAGGGGTTCGCGGTGCACAAGCGGGTCGAGCCCGTGCTGCGCAAGCGCGAGAAGATGTCCCGCGAGGGCGACGTCGACTGGGCCTTCGCCGAGCTGCTCGCCCTCGGCTCGCTGGCGATGGACGGCCGGCTGGTCCGGCTGTCCGGTCAGGACTCCCGTCGCGGCACCTTCGTGCAGCGGCACTCGGTCCTGATCGACCGGCACACCGGCGCCGAGTACTTCCCGCTGCGCAACCTGGCGGAGGGCCAGGGCCGGTTCCTGCCCTACGACTCGGCGCTGTCGGAGTTCGCCGCGGTCGGCTTCGAGTACGGCTACTCGGTCGCCAACCCGGACGCGCTCGTGCTGTGGGAGGGCCAGTTCGGCGACTTCGTCAACGGCGCCCAGTCGATCATCGACGAGTTCATCTCCTCCGGTGAGGCCAAGTGGGGCCAGCTCTCCGACGTCGCGCTGCTGCTGCCGCACGGCCTGGAGGGCCAGGGCCCCGACCACAGCTCCGGGCGCATCGAGCGCTTCCTGCAGCTGTGCGCCGAGGGCTCGATGACCGTCGCGCTGCCGTCGGAGCCGGCGAACTACTTCCACCTGCTGCGCCAGCACACCCTCGACGGGGTGCGCCGGCCGCTGGTGGTGTTCACGCCGAAGTGGATGCTGCGCGCCAAGCAGGTCGTCAGCCCGCTGTCGGACTTCACCGAGGGCCGGTTCCGCCCGGTCATCGACGACCCGGAGCACGCCGGTAAGGGCGAGCGCGTCTCCGGCGTGAAGCGGGTGCTCTTCTGCTCCGGCAAGATCTACTGGGAGCTGGCCGCGGCGCGCGACAAGCGCCGCAAGAACGGCGACGAGTCGGTCGACGAGGCCGCGCTGGTCCGGGTCGAGCGGCTCTACCCGATGCCGGCCGAGGAGATCGCCGCCGTCCTCGAGCGCTACCCCGAGGCCGCCGGTGACATCCGCTGGGTCCAGGAGGAGCCGGCCAACCAGGGCTCGTGGCCGTACTACGGCCTGGAGCTGCCGCAGAAGCTCCCGCAGCTGCAGGGCAACTTCACCCGGGTGTCCCGGCGGCGGATGGCGGCCCCGGCCGCCGGCTCGTCGAAGGTGCACGAGGTCGAGCAGGCCGAGCTGATCGAGAAGGCGTTCGCCCGCTAGGGCACGCGACGACGACGGCCGGAACGGGGACTCCCCAGCCCGGCCGTCGTGCTGTGCGGGGTCAGCGTCCGCGCACGGCACCGACGACGACCGCGGCCCCGGTCAACGCGGGCACGGCCCACTCGACCGCCCGGATCCGGCGCGCTAGGTGTGATGTCCAGGGAGGTTGGTCAGCCTGGTGACTGGTGGCTGGCCGCCGATGGCGGAGTGAGCGCGGTGGTGATTGTAGAAGTGCAGCCAGCCGGGTAGGGCGTCGTTGCGTTGGCGGGTCGACTCATAGAGTCGGGCGTAGGCCCAGCCGTCGGCCAGGGTCC